>VBOC01000092.1:0-3214 GCA_005877655.1 Ignavibacteria bacterium | reverse complement strand
TTGCCGTCGTACTCATCATGACCGGCCGCTCCAAAGGCACCCCCAAACCTCCGCCCTGTGAAGGCGACAATGTGCCGGTTGCGGCTCCCCTGACTGAAGAGGATCTCGCGTAATCCCGGAAGCTCCGGCCGAAATGCCCCATCGCGGTTTCGCTCCGTTTCCCCGTAGGAATCGACCTCTTTATTCCTGGTTGGCATCGGTTGTCCCCCAAAACGCCTTCTTCGTGCCCTGATTGGCGGCTTATGATGCGAATCCGCGACCTTGACATTATCACCCGATTTGACTAGACTTGACGCTTACACCCGGGACGAACCGCCAAAATTGAAACCATTTGCAGTTTTGATTCCGCTGACACTCCTCGTACTCCCGTGCGCCGGTCAGCAAAAACCGGCCATGAGAATCGAAGACAGGGTCCGGATCAGGGAGGCGGAAACGATCTCGAGATTTTACGGCGATAACGTATGGCAGGGGCTGGCCAAAACTCCCTTCGCCATTATCCTCGTTGACGACAGCGTCGAGTTTCTCCTGAACCACTCATCGCCGTCGAAGGACTTCAGCCCTTTGGGCTTCGACTCTCTGCTGGCTACGCGCGTCTATTATCGCAGGGCGGTATTCGACAAACATTTCCTGGCGACGTTTCCTGCGGTCAACGGAGTAAACACAATCGTGGTCGGAACACCGGAGAACACCGGAAAAAATTCAACGGACTGGATCATCACACTTTTGCACGAGCATTTTCATCAGTTTGTTAACTCTAGTCCCGGTTACTTTTCCGCCGTGAACGGGTTGGACCTCTCCGGCGGAGATCAAAGCGGTATGTGGATGCTCAATTATCCTTTTCCCTACGCCGACAGCGCGGTCACTCTGCAGTATAGAAACTACACCGAGGCGCTTTCACAAACGCTCTCGAAACGTGCGACGGATTCCTTTGCGGTGGTGTTCTCCGGATATGCACGTGAGCGAAAACGATTTCAACAGCTTCTTAGACCTGCCGAATACACGTACTACTCTTTCCAGATCTGGCAGGAAGGAATTGCCCGCTACACCGAATATAAATTTCTGGAGCTTCTCAACGGATACGAACCGTCAAGAGATGTCTCACGCCTTCCGGATTTTGTGCCGTTCGAAACGTTCCGTGAATCGTTCTACAAGACTCATTCCGGCCGGATCACGGCGTGGAGCCTGGCCAAGCATCGCCGCGACTGCTTCTACGACGTCGGGCTCGGCGAAGGATTGGTCCTCGACAGGCTCAATCCTTCGTGGAGAGAAAAGTATCTGACAGACAAGTTCTATCTTGAACATTACGCCGTCGAATTTGAACGCGAAATTAATCCTGATCGATAATTTCGCGTTCAAATTCGACGGCGTAATGTTCAAGATAGAACTTGAACATTACGCCGTCGAATTTGAACGCGAAATTAATCCTGATCGATAATTTTCAATGAATCTGACCCCCGTCGACCGAATAGAAGTTCGTAGCCTCCAACCTGTCATTCCTCGCGGAGCACGGCTTCTGACACTTGAGGAAAAAGGCGCCCACCCATGATCGGGCAGACAATCTCCCATTATAAGATCCTGGAGAAATTGGGCGAAGGCGGCATGGGCGTGGTGTACAAAGCCGAGGACACCAAGCTCAGGCGCACCGTCGCGCTGAAGTTCCTTCCCCAGCGTCTTTCTGCATCTGAACAGGACAAGTCCCGTTTCATCCAGGAGGCGCAGGCCGCATCGGCCCTGAATCATCCGAACGTCTGCACCATTCATGACATCCAGGAACATGACGGCCGGATGTTCATCGTCATGGAGTTTGTCGACGGGCAGACGCTGGAGGATAAAAAGGGAACGATAGGCCTGAAACAGGCTATCGACATCGGTATCCAGATCGCAGACGGGCTCGCCGCCGCGCACGAGAAAGGGATCGTGCATCGGGACATCAAGCCCGAGAATATTATGATTCGCAAGGACGGCATTGTCCAGATCATGGACTTCGGCCTGGCGAAACTGAGGGGAAAGGTCACCCGCCTTACGAAAGAGGGAAGCACAGTCGGCACCGCCGGTTACATGTCCCCCGAGCAGGTGCAGGGAAACGATGCCGATCACCGGTCTGACATATTTTCGTTCGGCGTGTTGCTCTACGAATTGCTCGCCGGACAGTTGCCGTTCAAGGGCATCCACGACACTGCGCTCGCGTACGAAATTGTGAATATGGACGCACCCCCCATCTCCTCGATCAAACCCGAGATCGATCCGACGCTCGACGCGATTGTCCTGGAATGTCTGGAAAAAGATCCCAATGAAAGGACACAATCGGCCAAGCAGGTCTCCATCGACCTGAAGCGCTTCAAACGGGAGTCAAGCCGCCAGCGGGTGAGCCGCGTCTCCGCTGTCCGGCCCATGGTGAAGCCCGAGTACGGCGGCCAAAACATCCCTCCCGGAACGCCGAAAGGAAAGCGACGGGTATGGCAAATTATTTCCGCCATCCTTGGTGCCGCCCTTATCGCAGCCGGATGGCTGCTCATGAATATCAACAGTGCCGTCCCGACCGTCGCCCGGTTCGGGGTTGTGCTGCCGAAAGATCAGCAGCTCGACATTCAGGATTACGCGGCGATCGCCATATCTCCGGACGGATCGCGATTTGTGTACAAGGCGAGCGGCCGGCTCTATCTGAGAAAAATGGAAAATATCGAGGCCGAGCCCATCCCCGGCACCGAAAATGCAGTGAACCCGTTCTTCTCTCCCGATGGAAGATGGTTGGGTTTCTTTGCAGGCGGCAAGCTGAAGAAGATTCCGCTGAGCGGCGGATCCGCCGTGATTCTTGCCGACGCACAGGCCAATCGCGGCGCAACATGGACAAAGAACGGAACCATCATCTTCACCCCCACCGGCAGGGGAGGGATGGTTCGCGTGGGCGCGGACGGCGGAGATGTCCAGCAGGTCACGACCGTGGACAGTACCCGCAACGAGCGAACACACCGATGGCCCCAGTCTCTCCCTGATGGAAAAACCGTGATCTATACAGTCGGGTCTTTGGGCAGCCCCGACTATTACGAAGACGCAACAATCGAGGCGCTGGACCTGACGAACGGCGGACGAAAACAGCTTTTAAAAGGCGCAAGCACTGCCCGCTATCTGCCGAGCGGATATCTTGTGTACTCGCACGCCGGAACTTTATTTGCGGCGCCGTTCGATATCGGCCGTGTTGAAGTGAAGGGGACCT
>VBOC01000088.1:1497-6924 GCA_005877655.1 Ignavibacteria bacterium | reverse complement strand
ACTTCACTTTAAAATTCATTATTCTGTCGCCGCTGGTGATTCGAATGCGGTTGATTCTCTTGACTCCGATCGCAACGGCACGCCAGACTACGTTGACACCGCCATGTCGGTGCTCGAGTATGTTTGGGGGTTTGAGACAGGGGATTCGATGGGCTTCGTCGCCCCTCCTCCCGACAGCGTGAACGGGGTTGATAGTGTCGATGGAGGGAACAATAAGTATGACGTGTATCTGAAAAGCATACCGGATTATGGATTAACTCCCTACGATCACTTTCTCGGCGACAATCCCAATTCGCACGGTGTTATTGAAACACGTGCGTGGGCAAGTTATATCATTCTGCGAAATCGATATCCTTCGGACAACAACCTGCGGACGACCGCAGCACACGAATTCTCGCACGCTATTCAGGAAGGATACGACGGCGCCGTACCATCTTGGTTGCAGGAGGCGACATCCGTCTGGTGTGAGGGCGAAGTCTATGACGCGATCAACAGCGGTCATGCATGGCTCTATGCTTGGTTCGCAGCCCCCTGGATCCCGCTGGATGCAGACGTTAGAGATGGCCCGTCCGTAACTTACCCGAACCATAAATATGGAAGTTGGATTTTCCTTCGGTTTCTCTCGGAGCATGTAGGAGGCCGCCCGGTCGTGCGCGGGATATGGGAACATGCCATTCCGTATGACAATCAAAATGGAAACTTTTCTTTTAGCGCGATCGCGGATGCCCTGGCGGATTTCGGAACTGATTTCACCTCAGTGTTCCAAAACTTTGCGGCAGCGAATGACCTTCTCATATTTCCGCCATATGACTACCGGCAAGGATCGACGTACCCTCAGATTTGCCTTTACGGATACTTTACGTCGGCATGCGTCGCGATATTACTACCTCACCCGGTACTCGTTCAGTGCTACGGATCGGGTGACGATGTCATTCATTCCGATTGATCCAGTAGCGAAATTCGGCATAGAACTCATAACGAGAACGGCTCGCTCGGTGACGGTACAACAATTCACCCGATCGATCCCGCTTGGCGGCATAGGCAATTTCGACGAAATCGCTCTTGCAGTCATGAACTTCGATTCGATCGGCACTGATATGAGGTATCGTCTCAGTGTGACCAGAGCGCCGTGTGATAGCATTGCCGAATACGACATAATCGACCTCGGAACACTCGGTGGCTTTGACAGCTATGCTACCAAAGTCAATGCTCGTGGCCAGGTCGTGGGCACCGCATCGAAAGATAGTCTGGTTTCTCATGCGTTCCTCTGGAAAAACGGATCAATGAGGGATCTTGACTCGCTGCACCCCCTGCTGTCGAGCACAGCGAACTCAATCAACGACCTGGGGACCGTTGTGGGGATCGATACTGTTCCTTTCCAGATCGACGGGGGCGTGAAGATTGCTCTCAACAGCCTGGTTACGCAGGGACCGCATTTTCTGGAGGCGTATGATCTCAACAATCAGGGACAGATCGCGGGATGGGGAAAGATTACGGGGGATACCGATCGCGCACTCCTCTTCCGCGGGGGAGTCGTCACCGCTCTTAACACTCCTTTCGATCGAAATTACCAGCCATTCAGCAAGGCTGTGGCGATCAACAACTCGGGACTCGTAGCGGGAAATATTTTTCAGACGACGCTCTTCGCTACAATTCCCGTCATGTGGGTCAACGGCGAGTACAACAACGGTTTCAATCCAACCAACTTCCTATTGACCGCAGACGTCAACGACTCGAATGTCGTCGTGGGGAACTCCGTGGTGTATGATGGGATTTATCCCTACACTCATGGATCGCGCTGGCTAGGTAATAATGGCCTGGACCTTGGAGTTCCCGCAGGATTCGACAATTCGGAACCTTCTGCGATTAATAACCACGGCGTTGTGGTCGGGAAAGTTTATATCGGCAATCATCCCGAGCTCCCCAGCCATGCATTTGTTTGGAAAAACGGTGTCATGAAGGATCTCAATTGCCTGATTGCGGCCGATCCGACATGGGAATTGCAGGTGGCGACCGATATCAATGATTCTGGTATCATCGTTGGATATGGATCGCACCTCGGCAAGACGCGGGGCTTCCTACTCACCCCCGTTCATCCCACGTCCGTGGACCGCGGGACCGTTGCCGATATTCCTCGAACGTTCAAGCTCTTGCAGAATTACCCAAACCCGTTCAATCCCGCTACGACTATTGGATATGAGCTGCCAAAGGCTTCGCATATCACCCTCAAAGTGTACAACATACTCGGCCAGGAAGTGACGGTGCTTGTGGACGGTGAGGAGCCCCCGGGATTTCACACCGCTCGATTCAATGGAGGGAATCTGTCGAGCGGAGTTTATTTCTATCGTTTGCAGACAGGCGGTTTCAATTCCACGAAGGACATGATTTTTATTAAGTAATGGATGCCCATGAGGGTATTGCCGGTGATTGATTGCGTCGTGTCACGGCGAATCAGATCGACAAGAGATGCCATCGGGGGGGAAAAATGAGAAAAAGTATTTTTTTTCTTGTGGTAATGCTTGGATTGTTCGGCTGCAAACCGGGGGGAACCCGACTGTCACCGGCGGAGGGTTTCATTGATGTACCCGGGGGCCGAGTATGGTACCGCGTCGTCGGAAAAGGTCCCCGCACACCGCTCGTGCTGCTGCACGGCGGCCCGGGTGCGCCGAGCTATTATCTCAAGCCGCTGGCGGCTCTCGGAGACGAGCGGCCCGTGGTTTTCTATGACCAGCTTGGCTGCGGCCGCTCCGACCGGCCGAAGGATTCCGCACTTTGGACGATCCCGCGGTTCGTTGAAGAGCTGGCAGTCGTTCGGAAAGAACTGAACCTGACGGAGGTTCACATTCTCGGCACGTCGTGGGGCACGATGCTGGCGGTCGAGTACATGCTGACGAAGCCGGAAGGCGTACGGAGCCTCATCCTGGCGAGCCCGGCCTTGAGCATCCCACGATGGGTCCGGGACGCGGATACGCTCCGGGCGACGCTGCCCGAATCGACCCAGGTGGCAATCCGCAAGCACGAGAAAGATGGGACGACCGATTCTCCCGAGTACCAGGCCGCGATGATGCAGTACTACCACCTCTATCTGTCCCGTCGAGAGCCCTGGGGGCCGGACATCGACAGTACATTCTCACAACTTGGGGTGGATGTGTACTCAAAGATGTGCGGACCGAGCGAGTTCACCGTGACGGGTACGCTTAAAGACTATGACCGCACCGCCCGCTTGAACGAGCTCCGACTTCCGGTGTTGTTCACTGCCGGGAGGTATGATGAGGCGCGGCCGGCCACGGTGAGTTACTACCAAAGCCTGGTGCCCGGCGCCCGGATCGCGATCTTCGAAAAGAGCGCGCATGTTACCATGCAGGATGAACCTGAGGAGTATGTTCGTGTTGTGAGAGAGTTTCTCCATAGGGTGGAGAATACCCCCTAGTTTCAGCCTCTCGTTCCTGCCGGCTGGCAGGGGTAAAGAAATCCCGCCTTGTACAATTTCCTGGCTCTCATTCGTCTATAAGGTATAGGGTAACGAACTCATGCTTGAAAATGATGGAATCTATTCCTACATTTAAGAGGAACGCGCTTTTCCCATTCTCTTTGCATTCCCCAATGTTCAAATGTTCGATTGTTCTGGCGGTAGTTAGCTGTGTTTTTGGAACTGCTCCGCTCGCTCTGGGGCAACTTCAGCCCGTGAATCCGGATAGTGCCCTTCAGCTCATCCTCAAGGGATTGGAAGGTACCCCCCTCTCTATCGCGGAAGCGCTCCGTCTGGGATCGGAGAATGCGACCTCCCTGCGCAGGGCGGAGGCGGGCTTTCAGGCGTCCATGGGAGCGGTCCGGCGTGAGAGTGGAGCATTCGACCCTGAGTTGTATTTCAATCTCAACTATGACGACCAGAATCTGCCGACGGCCTCGTTCTTTGCCGGCGCGCCTGTCCTGATGAACCAGCAAACCACTTCCCAGGCCGGTCTTCGCTGGGGTTTACCGATCGGAACGCGGCTGGAGGCATCTCTCAATACCATCCGGCTAGGCACGAATTCGGCATTCGCATTCCTGAATCCCCAGTACACCGCTTTCGCGAGTCTCACTCTCCGGCAATCGCTTTTGGGCGGATTCAGTGTCTCCGCCCGAAAGGGGCTCTCGAAAGCGGAGCACAACATGGAGGCGGCGCAGGCCCGGCGTGACCAGGAGGCGGTGGCTTTGAGCGCCGAAGTGGAACGCAGGTACTGGGACTTGTACACGGCCGAACGCGACTACGCCGTGCGCCGGCTCACGCGTGAACAGGGAGAGGCGTTGGTGCATGAAGCGGAGCAGCGGGCTAAGGCGGGGCTCATCGGACCCAACCAGGTTGCCAATGCCCGGACATTTCTTGCCGAGCAAAAGGTACTGCTTCTTGATCGTGAAGAGGATCTAGACCGGGTTTCCGATCTCCTTGCGTCGTTAATTGGAACGAGGCCTGCCAAGACCCGGTTCGTTGCAGCTGACATCCCGCCCGCGGAATTCGAAGTTGAACCGGTGGACGCGATGGTAGAACGGGCCCGGAGTGTAAACCTGGAGCTTCAGGCGGCAAAGGCAGATATCGAGGCGAGCCGGACGCTTGCAAACGCTGCCGGATGGGAAGCACTGCCCAGTCTGGATGTTGTGGGTTCTATCGGAGGAAACGGCTTGGCTGGAGCTGCCCAGGATGTTATTTTCAATAACGATACGTTGCGAACGACCGTGGGGGGAGGATTAACCGATGCTCTGAGCCAGGCGAGCCGGCGGGATTTCCGAACCTGGAGCCTGGGCTTGCAGGTCAAAGTGCCGATCGGCCTTCGCAGCGGTCTGGGTGAGCATGACCGTTTGCAGGCGGAGGCCCTCGGCACGGAACAGCGGTATGTCGAATTGGCGCGTTCGCTCGAGGAGCAGGTGCGCGCAAGCCACAGAGAATTGGTCCATGGAAAACAACGCCTTGAGGCGGCCAGGGAGGGCGTGCAGGCAGCTCAGGAACAGGGGCGCATCGGCCTGATCGAGTTCAATAACGGCCGGACGACTGCGTTCGAACTCGTTCGCCTGGGGGCTGATTTTGCCGCCGCTCAGCAACGGTATTCCGAAGCGCTGGTTCGCACGGCCAAAGCCGCAACGACTCTGAAACAGCTCACATCGGGTAACCTTAGCGGGACAACATCAAAATGAAAAAGCTCTCTCGGATCACCAAAATAGTGAACTCTCTTTTCGCGGGGCTTGTGCTTTTGCTTATCCTCTTCGGGTCCGGCTGTTCAAAACAAGCCGCCGGAGGAGGGGGATTCTCGATGCCGCCGATGCCGGTCGAGGTAGCTCCGGTCACGGTGCAAAAGGTTGAAGACAAGTTCGAGGCCGTGGGCACGATAGAGGCCGTTGATGCGATTACGGTCGTGTCGGAGATCGACGGTGCGGTCATCAGCCTGCCCTTCC
>VBOC01000088.1:0-1479 GCA_005877655.1 Ignavibacteria bacterium | reverse complement strand
CGGAGGTTTGATCGCGAAGCTGGATGATTCTCAACTTGCGGCCGAACTCTCCCGGGCGGAAGCCCTGCGCGCGCAGAGCCAGTCGAGTTATGAACGGGTCAAGGCGGTCGTTGAGGCGAAGGCGGGTGCTCCTCAGGATCTTGACGATGCAGCGGCCGCGTTGAAAGTTGCCGAGGCGAATCTCGCCCTGGCACGAGCGCGCTTCGCGAAGACCAGGATTGTCGCTCCCTTCGACGGCATCATCGGGTCGAGGAGGGTGAGCATTGGCACATTCTTGAGAGCGGGCCAGGCGATCACAGACCTTGCGAACATCGACAAGATTCGCGTGAATTTCTCTGCCCCCGAACGGTTTGTTTCGGTATTGAAGCCCGGGGCCGAGGTCCAGGTTTCGACAACCGCATTTCCGGGATATGAACTGAAGGGTGAAATTGTAGTCGTCGAGCCGGTACTCGAGGCCGGCACCAGAAGCGCGCGCGTTGTCGCACAGGTTGCAAATCCGGGAAGGAAATTCCGACCGGGGATGTCTGCCAACATTTCGGCGGTGCTGAGCGAACGGCCCAAAGCGATTACGATACCGAATGAGGCAATTTTTGGGAGCGGCGATCAGTCATTCGTCTTCGTCGTCAAGTCGGACAGCACGGTGTCGCGTGTTCCTCTGAAGCTCGGCACGCGGCTGGCGAGCGTGGTGGAGGTTCTGGATGGACTTCAGCCGGGAATGACTGTGGTTTGCGCCGGTCACCAGAAGCTCTTCGAAGGCGCAAGAGTCATGCCCGTCGCAGTCCAGGGGAAAACAATACCGACAGGGAAGGGGGAAGGATAATCAGCATGAAACTCAGCACGATGTCCATACAGCGACCGGTGTTCGCCACCGTCATGAGTCTGGCGATTCTCCTCTTCGGCATTATCGGTTTTTCGCGCCTCCCGGTGCGCGAATACCCCGACATCGATCCGCCGATCATTTCCGTTGTCACGCTGTACCGCGGCGCGAGCCCGAGCGTGGTCGAAACGCAGATCACCAACGTCCTGGAAGAGCAGTTTGCCACGCTTGAAGGGGTGAAAACGCTCACCTCGTCGAGCCGGGAGCAGGGATCGGTCATCACGATTGAGTTCGAGCTGAACCGGAAGGTGGATGAAGCCGCCAATGATGTCCGCGACCGGGTTTCCCGAATCCGGGGCAACCTGCCGAGGGAAATCGATGACCCGATTATCTCAAAGGTCGACGCCAATGCTCAGGCGATTGTCTGGTTGGCGCTTTTCAGCGAGAGCCACAACGGCCTTGAACTGACTGACGTCGCCGACCGTGTACTGAAAGAGAAAATCCAGCGCCTTCCGGGTGTCGGATCGGTAATTATCGGTGGTGAACGCCGCTACGCAATGCGCGTCTGGCTGGATCCTCTCCGGATGGCAGGCCACGGTCTGACGACGCAGGATGTTGAAGTGGCTATCCGTGGTGAAAACGCGGAAATTCCCGGCGGAAGG
>VBOC01000087.1 GCA_005877655.1 Ignavibacteria bacterium | reverse complement strand
GGGTTTGGGCATCTCATTTGATCGGGCAGTCGGAATCAACCGGGCGATCGTTAGCTTCGTTCACGGCTTGTACAGAACATTAAGCTCTATATCCCCAACGGGAAGATCGGTGACCGGAAGAATGCTTGAATCAAAACCAAGAGTTTTGAAGTTTGCCGCCAAATATTCAGCCAGGGGATTGGGGGTTGTTTTGACCCTCCATTGCAAGCCGACCGGTTTGCCGGGGTATACCAGTTGATCAAGTCCCGTCGTGAGCCAGCCGGCAGACGAAAAATATTTCATCAATTCCCTCGCAAATACAATCGACTCGCGGTCATTAGCCATCGCCGTGACAATAATGCTTTTCCCCCTTAAGGGAGCGAGTTTTTCTATCAGCCATTGCTCTTTGGCTGGTGGAATGTGTCTTGCACTTGTTTGCTGTTCCGGCGTCACGACCGGAATGTGGCTTGGACTTGTTTCCTGTTCTGGCGCCTCAACTGGAATGTGTCTTGCACTCGCTTGCTGTTCTGGCGTCCCGACGCGTCTCGGTTGGTGTTCTACCCTGGCGATTTGCTCGTGTGACCGGGCGTTTAACTTGAGGTTTTCGGTCTCAAGCTCTTTGTAACGGTTCTCGAGGCCCTTATAGGCAGCGTCGAGTTGTCTCCGCCGTTGAATTGCCTCTTGGGTGTTTTGGTCTAAGGTAGCAACTGAGGCCTCCGACTGATCATTTTGTATTGATTGCAGCCGCGATACGCGTTTATTGTGGAAAACGAGAAGAAGTGATGCAATAAATGCTACTATAAGCGCACCAACCAGGATGTACTGATACCAGTCAGCGCTCGTTTGCTCATGATCGAGGTTTTCTTTGGAGAATGAATCTATATCGTCTCTATTCGACATTGTCGTAACAAGCGTTGCCAGCATCAGCGCCACCAAGGCGATACTCACAATGATTAATGACCAGCGAACGTACCGAGATGCGCCGAAGAGAAATCGTGAGAACTGAAATATTTTCACACAATAAGTTGGTTATACGCCCACCGTCCCTCGCGGACATTGAGTGTCGCCCCGAGCCATGAGGGGTCTGTAATGTCCTTAGAATTCAGACGAAACTCAATTTCATCAATGTAGCGGTAGATCTTTGGGCCCCAAAGCGGTCGAAGTGCAAATTGCAAACACCGGGGGGACACCTCTACGGCGCCAGCCTCCGGATCTTCCAGGAGCCGTCTTTTTCGAGCATGTACTCGATGCGGTCGTGCAATCTCGCCTCCCTCCCTGCCAGAATTCGAATCGGGACGGTTTCAGAATATAGCCCCCCCAGTTGCGCGGGCGCGGCACGGGCTGATCGCGGAACCGGCGCTCATTCTCGCCGAACAACCGTTCCAGTTCGGCACGGCTTGGGATCACCCTGCTCTGGGGCGAGCTCAGGGCGCTGATCTGACTTTCCCGGGGGCGGGAGGAGAAATATTCGTCCGATTCCTCGGCGGATATGCGGGTAAGACTTCCCTCGATGCGAACCTGCCGCTGTAATTCCCCCCAATAGAATACGACGGCGGCGAACGAATTGCGCGCGATCTCACCGGCCTTGCGGCTCTCATAGTTCGTGTAAAAAACAAAGCCTTTCTCATCGGCTCTCTTCAGGAGAACGATGCGGGCGGAGGGCCTTCCGTCCGGCGAAACGGTGGCGAGCGCCATCGCATCGGGGTGAATCATAGCGGAACTCATCGAATCCCGATACCACGCCTGAAACTGTTGAATGGGATCCCGCAGGACCGTCCGTTCATCCAGGTCTTTGACTACGACTTCTCCTGATGGTGCTTTCATTTCTTCACTGAGTTGTGCCATTTCAATATAGCAATTTATTGATTTCCTTTGAATAATCGATATATTGGAGCGTGGATAAAATGCTTCGCGTCACTCTGTTTCTCTTCACGCTCACCAGCCTGTGCCGACTCGATGTGCGTTCACAGTCAACAGACAATCCCGAAAACACGTGGCTGCCCGGCCGCGATCCCGCAGGTGCGGGATCGAACCTGTGGGCGGTCGATCTTCTGCACACGGATTCCGCAATGACTGTTGGGGACCTGGCTACCGTCAAGAAGACCGGGGACCGCGGGTATAACTGGACCACCCGGCATCATGCCGGCGGCGGTTCAAATATCCTGTTGGGTGTTTCGGTGATAGACACCAACGTTACCACCGCAGTCGGCGTGGCCGGGACAATCCTGAGAACCCGGGATGGAGGAGCTTCGTGGCAGAGTCAGCCAAGCGGAACCTTGAATGTGCTCTTCGGTGTCTCCTTCCTCGATACGGCGACCGGCACCGTGGTTGGCGATTACGGCCTGATCCTTCACACGATNNTTTCTGGGCGTCTCTTTCGCCGACAGCAGCACGGGCACGGTGGTGGGGGGACCGGGGAAGATTCTGCGCACAACAAACGGCGGCGCGGTCTGGTCGGAACAGACAAGTGGGGTAACGAACTTCCTTTACGGAGTCTCTTTCACGGATGCAAACAGGGGAACCGCGGTCGGCACGCAGGGCTTAATTCTCCGGACGACGAACGGCGGATCAACCTGGTCGAGCCAATCGAGCGGCACGCTTAGCTATTTCTTTGGAGTTTCGTTTATCGATGCGAACACGGGTTTTGCGGTCGGCAGCGGCGGGACGATCGCACGGACGACGAACGGCGGGGCGGATTGGACAATTTTCCCGAGCAGGACGTCTAACAACCTTTATGCCGTCTCCGTTCTGGACACGAATCGGGGAATTATCGTGGGCGGGAACGGATCAATCGTTCTTCTCACCGACACCGGAATGGTGGTGACGCGGGTGCGTGAGCCGATCTCCGGCATCCCACAAGGATTCCAGCTTTACCAGAATTTTCCGAATCCATTTAATTCGAACACAACCATAGAGTTCGAGATTAACGCGCCCGGTTTCATATCGCTTACGGTGTACGATCTCCTGGGGAGGAAAATCTCGACGCTAGCAGAGGGGGTTCTGGAACCCGGAGTCCACAGACGCACATTTGACGGCAGCTCGCTGGGAAGCGGGATCTATTTTTACAGGTTGGAGACGGTTGATCGGGTGCGCGGCCTGCACGAAAGGCAAACACGGAAGCTCCTTCTCATCAGATGAATATTTCTTACAAGGCAATAGGCATCCAATGAATCCTCCGAAAACCGTCACACCGAGCGTCGGGGCCGAATACCTGAGCTACTGCCGCAAGCGCATGCTGAAGGAATATTTCCCCAGAATACAACAATGCCTCGAAACGCTCAACGAGGAGGACGTCTGGTGGCGCGCCCACGAAACCGACAACAGCATCGGAAACCTCATCCTGCACCTCACCGGGAACGTCCGGCAATGGATCGTTTCGGGCCTGGGCGGGGCGCCGGACAAGCGGGATCGTCCCGCGGAATTCTCGGAGCGTGGTCACATCCCTAAAGATCTCCTTTTGAAACGATTCGAGGCCGCGCTGAACGAGGCAGACAAGGTTCTCGAACAGTTCGATGTCTCCAGACTTCTGGAGGTGAGGCACATCCAGAGATATGACACGACCTGCCTTGACGCCATCTCGCATGTCGTCGAACACATAGCCCAACATATGGGTCAGGTAATATATATTACGAAATTGAGGACCGGAAAAGACCTCAAATTCTATAACCTCTGAGCAAGCGGCTCCACAACTTCGGGCGGGACTATTTCCAGCCCAATCGGATAATCATGTTGCACGAACTCCTGGAAGTATCGTACAGGTGCCCACATTGCGGCGAGGAAAATGAGACCCTTGTCGACCCCTCGGGAGGGTCGGATCAGACGTACACAGAGGACTGCTCCGTATGCTGCAGGGCCAATTTGATCCGCGTTACAATCTCCGGAGAGGGGACCCCCTCCATAGCCGTCGAATTCGAAGAATAGGCGCCAACTCCCCTTCCTGAAGCCCCGCTGATTCCGATCCCGGCAACCCCCATTCCGGGTGATCTGCCCCACCTCTTGTGACGATTGGCACAATTTCGGTTCACGTTCTTCGCGTTATTTAGATAGAATTTATTTTCAGGAGACGCGAACATGAAATGCCGGTATCAGCTCCAGACGCTCACACGTGAACAGCGATTGTTCATGGAGTGTGTGCTTCTTCATGAAATGGAGAAGCAATCCTGGTACGCGATCATGTTCCTCCAGCTCTGGAAGGGCGAAAGTTTCATCAGCATTCACTGACAGGAGAATTCACCAATGAAATCATGGTCCATGGCCGCTCTGTTCGCAGGCATCCTTGCCGTTCCCCTGGTCATCCAGCATTTACGAAATCGCCTTCCCAAGAATCAGCATCAGTCGGATCGGCGTTACTCGATCGACGATCTGATCCTCGACCAACCGATCAGCTGAAGAACAAGATCGTAGGTCACTGCCTCCTTCTATAACATCTGAAGTTGACCACAGGGGGGCATTGTAATTTCTTGGCAATATACCAATGCGTGAGTAGAAAACGGGCTGTGGGAGCGCCTCGCGCCCGGATAATGTCATAGTGAAGAGACGAATTGAGGAGGAGAAGAATATGACACGCTTTTTGTTACTTTCAGCCTTTGCCCTTTTGATCGGATTGAGCACTGTCGCCTTCGCCCAGAGCGAGGCGACATCCCTTATCACCGTCACGGTCGCGAACCCCATCGGAGTTTTCAACGTCGATGGCGGCTGGGGAGTTTTTTCACCCGGCGAGACTTACGTCATTACCCCCGGTGGCTTCAAGAACCCGCCTGGACCCGGCGAGGGGGGAAATGTTGTCGTCGGACCGGTGGGATTTGAACTGGCCGGCAATTCCGGCTCTCAGGTCGTCGTCACGTTCAGTCTCCCATCCCAGTTAATTTCGGATGATGGGAATGGCGGGCTCGGCTTGAGCAACTGGACCTACGGGTGGAATTATGAGAACGATCCGACCTCCCCGTTTGCGGCTACCGGCCCGATTATCGGCAACGCCGTAACCGTCGGAATCGGCGGAAGCGGTGCATCTGGACTGTTCCTCGGTGCTACGGTCAGCGCTCCGGCAGTTGCATTTGCGGGAGAGTACACGGGTCACCTCATCGCTTCAGCGGCCTATACCGGCAACTAAGCTGTCACCGATCGAGCATCCACCAGCTCGTTTCCGTCCCGACGTGGCGGGACCTTCCAGCTCTTTCCGACTCTCGGCGGACGGCAAGTAAAGCGCCCCCGTTCCCGTTCCGTCCCGCTTTGATATTCATCGGGAATCTCTCTATCTTCACGCACCTGCATGCGTATCATCAAGCCAGGAGCGCTTCACCGCGGCGACATCATCGGCATCTGTTCTCCCGCCAGCGCCCCCGCCTCTGATCACGACCTCTCGCGAGGAATAGCATACCTCGAACGGCTCGGTTACCGTGTCGAGCTTGGAAAACACGTTCGCCTCAAGCGCGGCTATCTTGCCGGCACCGATGCCCAACGCGCCTCCGATCTGAATGACCTGTTTGCTAACAGGAAAGTGAAGGCGATCTTTACCGCCCGCGGAGGGTATGGATCGCATCGCATCCTCCCGCTCCTGAATTACCCGGTCATCAGACGAAATCCCAAAATCCTCGTCGGTTACAGTGATATCACAGCGCTGCAATTGGCCCTCATGGCTAAGGTCGGGCTCGTAACGTACTCCGGCCCGATGGTTGCCGCAGAAATGGCGGCGGGATTGGGCGGTAGCGCCGAGGAGTGGTTCTGGCGGTGCGTCACTTCGAAACAAGCGCTTCCTTCCATACAGGCGAAGCTGCTCCGGCGCGGCCGCATGAACCTTGAGGGACGAAGAACTCAACGATTGCACCGCTCACATGGGAAACAGCATGCGCAAACCACCGGAAGATTGACCGGCGGTAATCTCAGCGTGGTGGTTACATCCGTGGGAACCCCATACTTTCCCCGCGTCTCCAGTCCCATTTTGCTTCTCGAAGAGATCGATGAACGTCCCTACCGCGTCGATCGGATGCTGCAACAGATGCTCCTCGCAGGTGTTCTGAGCCGCGCCGGGGGCGTCGTTCTGGGATCTTTTACGGATTGCAAACCCGGGAAGGGAAAGCCGTCGCTGACTCTCCGGCAGGTCTTCCTCGATACGTTTGCCGGTTTCAATTACCCGGTGCTCGAGGGTGTCCGCTACGGCCACGTGAAAAACTCCCTCACCATGCCCCTCGGAGTCCGGGTCCGCCTGAATCCGGGCCGGGGCGAGATCTCCTTCCTGGAATCCGCGGTTTCGTAAGGCCGCTTCAACGAACATACTATTATAGGGCGCGCCCTTTCAGTGTACGGAGACAGGCAGTCTCGAAAACACCCGCAGAGCAGAATTCCCTTTAATCTCGTACCGCCGAGCGTCCTCATCCCACACGTAGTTTGTAACCTGTCGGGATAGGATATCTGCCACGCCCACGGAAGCGTAATTTGCTGGGATGTAAGCGCTCATCCAGCGGAAGATATACTCTTCCGAGCCCGGCCGCTGGGCCCAAGACGCGGGAGTGGACACAACCACGATGAACCTGGGTTTTGCTGATTCAATTTCGGCGATCATCTCCTTCTGCATAGCAAGCGCATGGGATTGATCTTCCATGAGACTATATGTGTAAATGTAGCCTGTTGCGGACATTCTCCCCGCATAAAAATAGATTTCGGGTTCTGAGCCGAGAACCGCGATCTTGTCCGTCGGATCACTTCTCGAAGCAATGTATTGGGCCACTCTCACCGCTTCCGGGAACGGGTTCAGGCCAGAGATTTCCCGGGAAATCTTGATCGGCTCGCCGCCGAAAGAAAAATCTTTGTGTGCGACGACACCGATAACGATTCCCGCCATCACGACGCCCGCCCCGATCACGGATGGAATGGGTGGCCGCAGAAAACTGCCTAATTTGGTTTCGAAGAACTGGGCAGAGATTCCCACCAGAATCGCAACGATCGGCAGTAATGTGACAAAATAGTGCTCACGAAAGTAATAGCCAGGACAGATCGAGAGAAACGAGAAAAAGGTAAAGAGTGGAACGAAGCGCGAGACGTTCTTCTGTGGGTGTTGGAACAACACGATGAACAGTCCTAGAAAGGAGAGCAGCCACACCGCGTAGAACCCGTCTACAACCCGCCGAACTTGAGGTAGGAAAATGTCGAGTGCATGGGAGAGGGGTATCTGTTGAACATACTCGGATGCGTACTGAACACTCCAAAACCAAAACCTGTTAAACACTCCTGCATACCCAAGCCAAGCCAGCATTGCCGCAAGCGGGACGAGAGCTCCGAGAGTGAGTAAAGCGCTCCTAGAGGCCAACGATTTCCAGGATGTGCCGATTGCTCCTGAAAAGTGCCACCGAATGACTAGGGCTACCAAAGACAGAACGAAAAAGAACCCCGGCTGCTTCATCATATAGGCGAGGCATGATACAAAACCTGCCCAGAAGAAGAGGTGATTGGATCCCTGTTTTTCAAGAGCGCTAAGCAGAAGCAGCGTACCTCCCATGGCAGCAAGCACCACAAAGTGAGTAGCATGAGCGGCTTGGCCCTCCACCGAGGGACTTAGTGAGAGAGCGGAATAGGTGGCAGCAGCGACAATCCCTGCGAAGCCGCCGGATAACCTCTTACCCAATACATAGATCATGAAGATCGCGCAGCAATTGATGAGGGTCAATCCGAGATGGATCCCCTCAATACTTTGGCCGAAGACTGACATGATTGCCGCATACATCAGATACGCCCCGGGGAACTTCATGTTGTAGGCAGCCAGGTATGGGGGTATGCCCCTCAGCAGTAATTGACCCATGTAAGCAT
>VBOC01000086.1:5386-17657 GCA_005877655.1 Ignavibacteria bacterium | reverse complement strand
TCCGGTCAGGATGCGCCAGTCCGTTTGCAAGGGCGTTTCTCCTCGCGTCCCTTCTCCTCAGCCCCGCATGTGACCAGGGACTCTCTCCCGAATCAGCGGCGACTCACGGGCCGGCCTACGGCATCGCGGGCACGATCTATTTTAAGAACTGGCCGCCCGCGGACAGCGTCCTCGATCTGAGAACCGTTTCGTTCAAGAATTTTCCGACGCAAGACATCCTGGATGAGGTGCTGCAGGGAAGAGCGCGGTATACCGAGACGCTTCAGCCCTACGGAGCGGATTCTGTCAATTATACGCTTGCCCTCTCGCCGATGCCTCCGGGCCAGTTTGCGTATACCGTGGTGGCGCAGCGCTATGGCCCGAACGTCAGAGCCGACTGGAAGGCGGTCGGCGAATACTATGCGAACGGCGATACCTCAAGACCGGGGGCAGTCATCGTCCCGGCGGACAGCATTCTACCCGGGATCGATATCCGCGTGGATTTCCTGAAACCTCCGCGGGGGCCATGATGAGCCGGCTTCTTTTTGCCTCCCTTGTCACGCTCCTGCTTATGGACGAAGTGCGGACTCAGCCTGCTCCGGGGGGCGTGATCGCAGGAAAGATCACGAGCAGCGAGAATGGCGAATCGCTGGCCGGAGCCACGATCGCTCTTGCGGGAACGGTGCTCTGGACCTCAAGCGATGCGCAGGGCAGCTTCCTTCTTCGCGATGCCCCCGAGGGGCTTCACACACTCATTATCTCTCTCGTCGGGTTCCGCGCCAAGCGCTTGCCGGATGTTACCGTAAGAGGGGGAGATACGACGCATCTGAGCATCGGGCTTGACCCGGCTCCGCTTCAGACCGAGCCGGTCATCGTCACCGCAAGCAAACGGGAGGAGCCTCCGGAGGATGTCCCCGCCAGCGTCAGCGTCGTCGACGATCGGTTGCTATCGTATCGAAATGCTGTAACAGTCGACGACGCCCTCCGCTACGTGCCGGGTGTTTACGTTACTCAATCTCAGGTCAATATCCGGGGGTCGGCAGGGTATAGCTTCGGGGTCGGGACGCGGGTCCTTATGCTCATTGACGGGCTTCCGTTTATATCGGGTGATACGGGCGAGATCATCTGGGAAAGTTTGCCCGCATCGCAGGTCGACCGGATCGAGGTGGTCAAAGGGGCGGCATCCGCGCTCTACGGTTCGAGCGCTCTGGGGGGCGTCGTCAATGTTATAACGAAGGACGCCGGCGAGAGCCCCGAAGCTGGCCTGCGGTTCTATGGCGGGATCTACGACCTTCCGAAGTACCGGACATGGAGGTGGACGGAGGAGATGCGGTTCTTCAGCGGCGTACATCTATCCTATGCACGCCGGATCGGAGACTTCAGCCTGGCGACGGCGCTCGATCGGTCTCAGAACGACGGCTACCGCGAAAATGATTACCGGAGGAGATGGAACGGTTCTGCCCGGTTCGGATTGACGATTTCGCCGTACCAATCGGCGAGCGTCTCCTTCAGCATTCTCGAACAGCAGCGGGGGAATTTTCTTTACTGGAGAGACTTCGATCATGCCTTCCAGCCGAAAACGGATCAACTCGCGCAGTCGGTCTATTCAGTTCGCTGGAATCTGAGCGGCGGTTACCGTCATTTCGTCTCCGATCGATTCCTCTATTCTGCCAGGTTCAGTTGGTTCAGGTCCAGGTGGGATGACAACATCCCGAGCCAGTATGACAGTGCGGGGAGCAATTCCCGCTCGGATAATGTCGCCGGAGAACTGCAGGCGGACTACCGGCTCTCTCCCAACCACACGCTGATTGCCGGGTTCGCCGGAAGTCTCGAACATGTGGATGCGGATACGATCTTTGGCCGGCATACCGGAGGGGGCGGGGCCGGCTACGTTCAGGATGAAATCGCTCTTCTCGACCCATTGCGAATCACGCTCGGGGGGCGGTTCGATTATCAACGCCTCGGGAGTCTCGAATCGGTCAGCCAGTTTAACCCGAAGCTGGGATTGGTTTATCGCCTGCCGGACTCTTCATCGCTGCGTTTCTCGGCCGGCCGGGGGTTCCGTGCTCCCTCGGTGGCGGAAATATTCACGACTTCCACCGCCGCCGGAGTCGTGATCCTGCCCAATCCTGACCTCAGGCCCGAGCGGAGCTGGTCATTGGATCTGGGCGGTTCGCACAGGTTTCATCCATGCGTGCAGGGCGATATTTCAATCTTCAGGAACGAATTCTGGGATTTGATCGAGCCCGCGTTCGGAAGCGACGGGGTCATTCATTTTCAAAATATCACGCGAGCGCTCATCTACGGCGCCGAGCTGACGCTCAACCTGAATCTTTTCAGCGGGAGCGCACAGAGTCAGGTCAGTTACACGTACATGGTTCCGCGTGACGTCACCACCGGAGACATTCTCAAGTACAGGCCGAGAAACCTCCTCTATGTTTCGACTCAACTGGACGAGCATCCATTCCGGCTCGGTGTTGATCTTCGGATTCTCAGCAGGACCGAGCACATCGACGACCAGTTCGTCACCCTCGGCATCATACCCGGGGGAGAGCAGCGGGTTCCCATCTACGTTGCCGATCTGCGCATCAGCGCAGACTGGGCAATAGGCGGCCTGGCGATGAGTTCCGGCTTGCATATCAACAACCTGTTCCAGTACTACTACGTCGAGCTGATCGGCAACATGGCGCCGACGCGAAATTTTGTTTTCACACTCGAAACGAGGATCTGACGGGCGTGCGTGTGCTTCATTTCTGCACGTCCGAGGCGTGGGGCGGGCTTGAGCTGTACGCCTGCACGCTCATGCTCGAGCTGAAAAATGGCGGAGCCGATGTCGTCGCCATCTGCAGGAGGGGCTCGAAGGCGGAATCATTCCTGATCGCCCGGGGTCTGGAGGTGCTGCACGCGCCGGGCACCCGGCTTCTGAGTCTTGAGCAGATCCGGTGGGTGAGGCGGCTTATCCGGGACCGGAACATCGACGTTCTGCACGTTCACTATCACCGGGATATCTGGCCGGCATCGCTGGCATTAATGAGAGACCGGGTCCGCAGGCTGATTCTGAGCATCTACATGGGCGTGCCGGCCAAACGGGATCCCATCCATCGATTCATATACAGCCGCGTCGATGCATTCCTTACATCGTCCAAAGAGTTGAACATCCGTTTGCCCTATCTCTACGCCGCCCCGCCCGACCGGATTCATTACCTGCCGTACGGCAGACCCCTTGCGCAATACCGGAGAGATGAGAACAGGAGACGCGACATCCGCGCCCGGCACGGTGTGAAGGCGAGCGATATCCTTGTCGGCACGATGGTCCGGATCGATCCGGGCAAAGGGGTGATGGACTTTGCGAGGAGTTTTCCCTACATTGAAAAAAATGCGCAATCGCGGGTCGTCTATATGATCGTCGGAGAACCGACCCGGAAAGGATTTGCCGCCCCCCGCGGATCCCCATTCGAAGAACGCTCCGAGGCCTATCTCCGGGAACTTCAATCGTTTATTTCGCATGAAAAATTGGGCGACCGGATTCTGCTTGTGGGGTTTCAGGATGACCTGATCGGGTATCTGAGCGCCTTCGACATATTCGTTTTTCCCAGCCGTGATGAATTGTATTCTCTCGTTGTCCTCGATGCCATGGGGATGGAACTCCCCATCCTGGCCGCCCGGGCGGGCGGCAATCTTTATCAGATTACCGACGGCGTCAACGGACTCCTGTATACCGTCAGTGACAGCCGGGATCTGGCGGCAAAGCTTTCCCGTTATCTCCTCGATCCGGATCTGCGCCGCGAGCACGGAAAAACCGGCCGGGCCGGCCTCGAACGGCAACACGATATGAAGCAAATCATTTCAAAGCTTCTGAACATTTACTCGGATCGCCCGGATGTTCAAGCAAAGAGCGAAAGCAATTGATGGCGACAACTCCAAAATACCCGAATCCCATCCCGCTGAACAAGCCCTCCCTGAACGGCAGTGTCCTCGAGCGGCTCAGGCAGGTGATCGAGACGGGTAATCCCGGCGGCGACGGCGGAGAGTGTAAAGCCGTGGAGCAGAAGCTTTGCGACCTTTTTTCCGTCCGTCACGCGCTTCTGACGACATCGTGTACGCACGCTCTTGAGATGGCGATGATGCTCCTGGACCTTCACCCCGGGGACGAGGTGATTCTTCCAAGCTTTACGTTCGTTTCCACGGCCAACGCCATTCTCCGAGGGGGCGGCCGCCCCGTGTTTTGTGAAATCAACGACCGCACGCTGACGCTCGATCTCGAGGATTTTCAACGGAGAATCACCAAGCGCACCAGAGCCGTTGTGCCGGTCCACTACGCGGGCATCTCGGCGGAAATGGATGAGATCATGGGTATTGCCCGCGACCGCGGTCTGGCGGTCGTCGAGGATGCGGCGCAGGGGGTCAATGCGAAGTACCGGGGAAGGTACCTCGGCACGATCGGAGACTCGGGGGCGTATAGTTTTCACGTGACGAAGAATTATATCAGCGGCGAGGGCGGGGCGCTTGTCACGAACAAGGAAGCTCTGGCGCGCAGGGCCGAGATCATCCGGGAGAAGGGGACGAACCGCTCAAATTTCCTGCGCGGGGAGGTCGATAAGTATACATGGGTGGACGAGGGAAGCAGCTATGTTCTTTCTGATTTGCTCGCCGCCGTTCTGAGATCCCAGCTGGAGGACCGCGAACTCATCCAGTCGGGGAGAAAGCGCGTCCACGAACGCTATATGTCCGGACTCAGGGATCTTGAACAGCGCGGGAAACTCCGTCTCCCTAACGTGCCCGCGTATTGCACGTCCAACTACCATATTTTCTACATTTTACTAAATAGCGAGAGTGAGCGGACCATGGTCATGCATCGGCTAAAGGAGTCGGGTATTTCGAGCGCGTTCCATTACGTTCCCCTCCATTCGTCGCCGTATGCGAGAGCACGATTGGGAACGGAGAGTCTCCAATTGCCGGTAACCGACCGGATCTACGGGGGTCTTTTGCGCCTTCCGATCTACCCTCAGCTCAAGGATGCGGAAGTGGACTATGTCGTGGAACGCCTCGGCTCGATCCTAAGACCGCCGGCTTGAACGCCCTGAGCAAAGGCCATGTTCATCGATTCACACGCCCATTTATTCAAGAAAGACTACGCTGCCGATCTCGACGATGTCATCTCGCGGGCCCGCGATGCCGGCGTCGATCGGATCGTCAACCCGGGGACCGATCTTGAAACAAGCCGCGAAGCGATCGAGCTCGCCGAGCGGTATGAGATCATCTACGCCTGCGTGGGATACCACCCTCATGAAGCGGCCAGGTGCGAAGGCCGTGCTCTCGAAGAAATTGAAGCCCTGAGCCATCACGAAAAGGTCGTCGGGATAGGTGAAATCGGGCTCGACTATCACTATGACTTCTCCCCCCGCGATCGGCAGCGGGAGGTTTTTAGTTTACAAATAGATATCGCCCGCCGCAGAAACCTTCCAATCGTCATTCACACCAGGGAGGCGGAAGAGGATTCGCTTGGGATTGTCGAGCGAAAACTCACCGACCCGAACCGTTGGAGGATCACTCCGGATGGGGGCGGTGAGGGAGCTCCGGCTCCCCGGGGAGTATTCCACTGCTTCCCGGGCGATGAGCTCATGGCGCGGAAGGTCAACGCGTGGGGATTCTATATCTCGATTCCGGGGCCTGTTACGTTCGCAAGCAAGCCCGAGAAGCCGAACCTGATGGCCGAGGTCGCGGCGAAGATTCCGCTCGATCAGATTCTGCTCGAGACCGATAGCCCATACCTGACGCCTGTGCCGTTCAGAGGAAAAAGGAACGAGCCGTCCCGCCTGCCATTGATAGCCAGGCGGATTGCCGAGCTGAAAGGAGTGCCGGTCGAGGAAGTCGGCCGGGTGACGAGCGAGTCTGTCCGCAGGCTCTTTGGAACCGGGATCGCACGATGAATCGGCCGGACAGATACCGGAGGTACATCCGCCTCGCCCTCCTTACAGTAACCGTCGTTTCACTCTCTCCCGCCCGGACTGGGCAAAATGAGGAAGCCAAAGAGAGGCGCTCGAAAATAGAAACGATTCTACGGATCCAGGACACGCGCTCGATCCATGACGGTAAATTAATAAGCCTGTTGACCGATCCGGATGCCGCCGTGCGCGAGAGGGCGGTGCATGCCTTCGGAAGCACCCAGGATACATCGGTGATCAACCTGCTCGTCGATCGTCTTGTCAACGATGGAGAACCGAAGGTGCAGTTGGAAGCAGCCTTTGCGATCGGACAGGCGGCCGGACAACTGAGTTCGCCCCGCCGGGAACGCCTCGCTCATGAACTCATCTGGACCCGCCTGGACCAACTGCGCGGCCCCGCCAGCGGGGGAGCCGGTCCCGCGGAACGATTGATCGAAGAGATCGGGAAGTTCGGGACAGAGACGGCCCTGACCGACCTGATGCGGCGGTTCGGAAATGAGGAGCCCCCGGTTCACGGGCATGCTCTCGTCATGAGTCTCGCGAGATTCGCGATCCGGGGGATCGTGGCCGAGGAGGGCGTTTTGCATCTTCTGAAATTAATCAAACCCCCCGATGCCGCCCGATGGGAGGCGGTGTACGCCCTGCAACGGATCGGCGACCATCCGATCTTGAAAAACAGTATAGAAGAAATCGCCAAATTGACTTTGCATGCAGATCCGCTTGTGCGCATGCATAGTGCGACGATTCTGGGAAAAGTGAAGAACGAAAACGTCTCACTCATCCCCTTGCAGAAACTCGCGGACTCCGACCCCGATTGGCGCGTCCGGGTCAACGCGCTCAAGGCGCTCGGTAATTTAACACTGGACGGGAAGCCGGGTATTATTGAAACGTTTCGTCGTTCATTTTTCGACGGCAATATGAATGTCGCGCTGACCGCCCTTTCGGTCTTCGGCACCGCGGGCCTCCGGAAGGATTCGGCGAATGCATCTGCACAGGTGTTTTCCGACCTCGAACGCATCGCCGCAAACCGTGAGAACGGGTTCCTCTGGCAGTTGCAGGCAGAGGCAGCGAGCGCGGTTGCGGCACTCGAAGGCGGCGCCGCGATTCCCATTATCACTCCGCGAGGGTCGCCCCGGCGGCCGTTAGATGCCCGGCTCCTCGTCGCGCTGGGCACGACGGGCTCCCCGGAGGCGGCGCCTTTGCTCTCCCGCTACCTCGGACAGGCTGACCCCGTTCTTTACAGATCCGCGCTCGAAGGTTTCCAGATTCTCGTCGAGAAAAATCGTTCGAACAGAGGGCTGATCCAGAAAATGTATGACGCCGGCATCGCCGCTCTCTCCGTCCATGACATGGCGATTGTAACGACGGCGGCTTCGATTCTCGGGGATTCTCTGCTGCTCCGACCGGCGGCCGCGCCCCGGCTGGCGGAAACTCTCGAGCGGCTGCGCGTTCCCGACGACGTGGAAGCAATCCAGGAAATAGCGGCCACGCTGGGAAAGCTGAAAGAGCAAAGCGCGGTGGACGCTCTCCGAAAACAATTGGAGCAGCCCGACCGCTCGGTTGTGCGGGCTTGCGCCTCGGCCCTGAAGTCGATTACGGGCCGGTCATATACAAGCGAGGTCCCGACATTCTTCGAGCCGCTCTTCACGGACTTTGATTTCGCTTACCTGAACGCCCTTCCGGAGACCGTGCGCGTTAAAATGGAAACAATCAGGGGGGATGTGATGATGGAGTTGTACAAGCAGGCGGCTCCGTTCACGGTGATGACATTTCTTAAACTGGCCACCCAAAAGGCTTTTTATCGCGGTCTTGTTTTTCACAGGGTCGTTCCGAACTTCGTCATTCAGGGCGGGGATCCGCGGGGAGACGGCTGGGGGGGACCCGGATATTCGATCCGATCGGAGTTCTCAACCCGAACGTATGAAAGGGGGTCGGTCGGGATAGCGAGCGCCGGGAAGGACACCGAAGGATCGCAGTTCTTCATCACCCAGTCGCCGCAACCGCATCTGGACGGCCGCTACACGAACTTTGGCAAGGTGATATCAGGAATGGATGCGGTCGACAAGATTCAGGTCGACGATCACATCTTTGACGTAAAAATCGTGCAGGATTGACGGGCGTGCCCTACCGGGGGCGTTGGCTGGCTTCTTCGTACTTTGTCTGATGTGCCGGATCGATCTTCGAGAGTCTGGCAAAGATTTCGCGGTCCGGATCCTTGAGAAATACCTCGGCTATCTCCTGGTACTTTGCGTCGAAAAAGGTCCTGAGCACAAGACTCCGCACATTGATTTTTTCCTGAAGTTTTCCTATTTTGTCGAGCGCTGCAAAGATGTTCTTCCTTGCCCTCGCCTCGTCTTTGTGCAGCAGGTCCAGCCCCCTGAAGTGATAGCGGAACAGCGCATCCCGAAAGTCGTGGAATTTCACATTCATCAGCTCATCGATCAATTGCCCGCGTGAGTAAACGGCCGGTGAGGGATTGTCCCATCCCACGCCTGCGCGCGACAGATTAGCGATATCCAGCGCCTTCTGAAAATAGGGCGTTCCGTCCCCCGCCTTGTAAGTCTCGAAATCGTAGCCCAGGATGAGGTACATATAGAAATCGAGCACGCTGAGCAGCGGATCATACCGCGACTCATTATGGATAAAGGGCTGACTGCGGACGTAATCGAATTCCCAGCCATCATCCAGAATCCTGACCACTGCCGTATTCCGCTCGAGCTTGTAGATGGGCCGCTGGCTGCCGATGAACGCCTGGACGCTGTAATGATTATCGCGGGGGGATCCCTGGAATGAGATATCGATCGTGCACTTGATCTTGAGGTTCGCGAGATCCTCCCTCGTCCAGCGATAGGAGTTGATATACTGTGTTACCTGAGGGAGGAAATCCGCAAGCGCTTCCCGGGCCTGCGCGGTCAGGGCCTCCTTGTTCGTAATTTTGACATCGCAGTCAATCTCCTGTGCAGCGAGCCGGCCGGTCCGGAAGAACAAACAAAGGAGAATTGCGAGTGCAGGCTTCATGAGCGAGCGCATCAATCATAATATAGGAAAATCGTTGCTTTGTTCAAATGACCGATTGACCTCCAGCAGCCCAGAACACGCGGGAGGCGAAATGCGTTTCATGTTCTAACCATTCCCCAAGGGAGGCGCCATGCGATGGTTAATTATTCTGGTATTCCTACTTTCTCAGATTTCCAGAGCAGGTTTTCAACAAAGCGAAGCGGGGAGCAGACCGAAGGCGCTCGGCGGCGCTTATGCGGCGGCCGGCGGAGACGCCTGGACGATGTTCTTCAACGTGGCGGGACTGTCGCGTCTCGATCGGAACGAGGTGTCGTTCTTCTATTCCCCCTCGCCGTTCGGGTTACCCGAGCTCGGCCTCGAGGCGGCCGCGTTCGGGTTCCGGTCGAACTTCGGTGTGATCGGTCTCGCCGCCAGAAGATTTGGGTTTGAACTCTACCGGGAACTGTCCGCCACACTCTCCTACGCGTCCTCGGTCTCAACCATCGGCTTCGGGCTGAGTCTGAACCGGCATTCGGTTGCGATCAGCCGCTATGGCTCCGCTTCCGTGATCGGCGTGGATGCCGGCCTCCTCGCCGGTTTGTCGGGCAGGCTGGCGTGCGGCCTGTCGGTCAAGAATCTGAACGCCCCAAAGATCGGCGTCTCACGCGAGCCGCTCCCCCAGGTCTTCACCATCGGCTTCGAGTACGTTCCGGCGGGGGGCGTGACGCTGGCAGGCGACTATCGGAAAGAATCGGGGCGCGCGGCGGCGACAAGATTCGGATTTGAATACCGGATTGTGAGCGCGCTGGCGCTCCGTGCGGGTTTCTCGGACGCGGAGACTCGAACGACAGGCGGGGTCGGCATACAGTATATGTCGTTCCGTCTGGACTATGCGTTCGAGTCGCACCAGGAACTGGGATGGACGCATGAATTCACATTCTCGATCAGGTGGGGGGCGGTGGGGGGGACGCCATGAATAAGACGATTGGGATGTTTTCGATCGTTCTTCTCTTCTGGAATGAATTTCTGTCCGCCCAGACCGATTCCGCCATATCGGCCGATTCACCCGGGCCGGCTGAAAGCGCCCAGGGCGTGATTGATCAGGAGCTCGACGATTCTCCTATCCTCGACTTTCTTACGGCCGATAAGGGCGCGGGGAATTCCGGATTTGAGGTATCCGTCCGATCGCGCATGAGTCTCGTTCTGGAACGATCCCGCGGCTTCGAGGAGGGCCTCTTTCTTGGGTCCCCCCTGAAGTCGTTCCAGCGACTGAATATTCATAGCGGCCGGTTCCGGGGCGGTTTGGTTCTCGCGAAGGATGCCGGTGAAGTGCGCATCGACGATTTCAAGAGCGGGTACTTCCATATGGCCAACATCGGAGTACTGGGGAAGCTCGTGCTGGGCGATTACTTCATCGAAGGAGGGGAGGGTATCGCGCTGTGGCGCGGGTTTGACTTCGGGAAGGGGGGTGGAGTCGTGAGCGCGATAAAAAGGTCGGGACGGGGGATCGTTCCTTATCGTTCATCAAATGAGAACGCATTCCTGCGGGGGGCCGCTGCGGAGTTCCATCTCGGCCGGACATCAATCACGATTTTCTACTCTCGCCGGTCCTTGAGCGGCTCCCGCGACACGACGGGCTCCGTCTCCTTGTCAACTTCGGGAATCTATCGGACGAGCGCCCTGTCATCGATGAGAGACGCCGTGCGGGAAAATCTCGCCGGGTTTCGCGGAACGATACTCCTGGGCGATGCGGGGAATGCCGGTCTTACATACTATGGAGCCGGGTTTTCGGAGCCGCTCCGTTTCGGCACCGGGAATAAAATTTCCGGGAATCGCTATTCCATCGGGGCGATCGATTATCATCTGAACGTCCCGGCGGCGATTCTTACGGGAGAATGGGCCATGGTTGGGGGGACGGCAGGAGGTGTCTCATCCCTTTTTCTGAATCCTTCCATGCGGGTCGTGCTCGTCGCTGCGGTTCGCCACTATCCGGAGCGATTCGCGAGCCTGCATGGATTGGGATTCGGGGAACACTCGTCAACCTCGAATGAAGATGGATTGTATCTCGGTGCGCGGATGAGACTGGGGGACGCGATCATCCTTTCGTCTTTTTATGACCAGTTCAGATTTCCCGGGGGTTCAGGCGGTCTGCCGTATCCTGCAGGCGGCCACGAATCGTTTCTCCAGCTCCGTTTCCGGCCCGCGGCTAAGACTGAGGTCGTGCTGTTCTATGACCGGAAGAGCTCGGAGGCAGGCGAACGGGGCACAACGGACCGGGGGCTTGGGCAAACAGTCACGGATGTGTACACACTTCAGCGGTTCCGGTCACATGTCGAATTTGATTTCTCGGATGAGATGAAAGTCCGGGCAAGAATCGAAAAGGTGATTTTCCGTTCGGAGCCGGGCGGAAGACTCGAACGGGGCACGTTGCTCTATGACGACGTCGCATTTCAGCCGGTGAAGCGCCTGGCGCTCAAAGTACGGGTGATTCTTTTCCGGACAGAATCCTTCTCCGCCCGAATGACCGAACTCGAGGATGATCTGGAGGGCCTCCTCTCGGCTCCGGTCCTCTCGGGTCAGGGAGCGCGATGGTATGTGCTGGCGAAGCTGAAGTTTGCCGGAGATTGCGAGCTCTCGGCAAGATATTCCAGGCTGATCCGCGATGACGTGAGGCGGCTCGGGTCCGGACTCGATCAGCTCCCGGCAGGAGAGGAGGATCGGTTCGGCGCACAACTCGACATCAACCTCTGAATGTCCAGGCCGGCGGGCGGCTCTGGTATGGAATTCGTTGCACGTGCCGCCGGTTTTTCGTATCTTCATACCGATCATGATTCGACCGAAGAAGAATAGTACCGTTGTCGTTGCGATGAGCGGAGGCGTCGATTCCTCCGTTGCGGCTGCGCTGCTTCTGGAGGAAGGATACAGCGTCATCGGGGTGACGATGAAGACGTATGATTTTGACAGGGTGGGAGGAAATCCGGGCAACGAATCGGGATGCTGCGGACTGGATGCGTTCAACGATGCCCGCATCGTTGCAGGGAAGCTTGGAATACCTCACTATGTGGTAGATTTTACCGAGGCCTTCGGACACGAAGTGATTGATAATTTTGTCACTGAGTACCTCAGCGGAAGAACGCCCAATCCATGCGTCATCTGTAATCGATCGATCAAGTGGGGGAAATTACTCGGCAAGGCGACAGCTCTGGGGGCGGACTATATTGCGACCGGCCATTACGCCCGTGTCGGTTTCGACGAAGAGAAGCGCCGTTTTTTTGTGGCGCGCGCGATCGACAAGAGGAAAGATCAATCGTATGCCCTCTGGGGGTTGAGCCAGCCACTGCTTGCCCGGA
>VBOC01000086.1:2697-5372 GCA_005877655.1 Ignavibacteria bacterium | reverse complement strand
CAGGGAACTGGCGGCCCGGTTCGGGCTCAAGACTGCCGCAAAGAAAGAGAGTTTCGAGATCTGTTTCGTCCCCGACAATGACTACCGGCGATTTCTTCAGGCGCGTGTCCCCGGCCTGAGCGCGCGTTTCGGGAGAGGGGATATCCTCCGCGGGAACAAGGTCGTCGGGGCGCACCCGGGCTTCTATCATTATACAATCGGACAGAGGAGCGGGATCGGCGCCTTCGGTGAACGTGCGTACGTTACGGCGATCGATCCATCGTCAAATTCCGTCACCGTCGGGCGCGGCGATGCGCTGCTGAACCGGGGATTGGTCGCAACAAATCTGAATCTCGTGGGCATCGCCGAAGTGCCCTCCGGTCTGAGGGTCGATGCGTGCATTAGGTATAAAGATGCCCCGTCGCCCGCGACGGTTTTCGACGAGGGAGGCGGAACAATTCGCGTCATCTTCGACGAGCCGAAGCGTGCCATAACACCGGGTCAGTCCGTTGTCATGTACGACGGCGAGACGCTGATCGGCGGCGGGATCATCGAAAAGGCCTGCGATGTCGAAACGGAAACCCGCCGATAAGGTTCACCACCTTCGGGAGTTGAAACGAACCGCGGAACTCGGCGGCGGATCGGCCCGCATCGATGAGCAGCATCGGAAAGGCAAACTGACGGCACGGGAACGGCTTGAAGTACTGCTCGACCGGAATAGCTTCGAAGAAGTCGACAAGCTCGTCGAGCACCGAAGCCATGATTTCGGTCTTGACAAGCAGAAATACCCGGGAGACGGAGTCGTCACAGGAAGCGGCAGGATCGATGGACGGCTCGTCTTCGCATTCAGCCAGGACTTTACCGTCTTCGGCGGCTCGCTTTCCGAGGCGCACGCCGAAAAGATCTGTAAGATCATGGATATGGCGCTCAAGGTCGGATCTCCGATCATCGGACTGAACGATTCGGGGGGCGCGCGCATCCAGGAGGGGGTCGTGAGTTTGGGCGGCTACGCCGAAATCTTCTTAAGAAACACGCTCGCCTCCGGCGTCATCCCCCAGATTTCCGCGGTCATGGGCCCGTGCGCAGGGGGAGCGGTCTACTCTCCGGCAATTACCGATTTCACGTTCATGGTCAAAGATACGAGCTACATGTTTGTTACGGGCCCCAACGTGGTGAAGACCGTAACGCATGAAGATGTCTCGTTCGAGGATCTCGGCGGGGCGGTTACGCATGCCACAAAATCGGGGGTTGCGCACTTCGCGTGCGAGAATGAGGTCGACTGCCTGCAGTCGATCAGACGGCTGGTCGGCTATCTCCCGCCCAACAACATTGACCCGCCGCCTTCCTCACGGACGGAGGATGACCCGGAAAGAAGAGAGAGCAAACTAGACTCGATCGTTCCGGAAAATCCGAGCAAGCCCTACGACATGAAGGAGGTGATCGGGCTGGTCGTCGATAATGCCGATTTCTTCGAGGTGCACACTCTCTATGCGCCGAATATCATCGTCGGCTTCGCGAGACTCGGCGGCAGGTCGATCGGGATCGTCGCGAACCAACCCTCTGTCCTGGCAGGGGTCCTGGACATCGATTCTTCCGTTAAAGGAGCCCGATTTGTTCGCTTCTGCGATGCCTTCAATATTCCCCTGATTGTCTTTGAGGACGTACCCGGTTTCTTGCCCGGAACGGACCAGGAATGGAGAGGTATCATCAGACAGGGCGCCAAGCTCCTTTACGCATTTTGCGAAGCGACGGTCCCGAAAATCACCGTTATTACAAGAAAGGGATATGGGGGGGCGTACGACGTCATGAATTCCAAGCACATCCGGGGGGATTTCAATTATGCCTGGCCAACCGCCGAGATTGCAGTGATGGGTCCCGAAGGAGCGGTAGAAATCATCTTTAAACGCGAAATCGCAAAATCGAGGAACAAGGCCAAAGCCCTGGCCCAAAAAGTCGAGGATTATCGAAAGAAATTTGCCAATCCTTACATTGCTGCGGCCCGAGGCTATCTTGACGATATCATCGAACCCAGCGAAACCAGGCCAAAATTGGCACACGCCCTCCAAATCCTCTCAAACAAGGTTGATCGCAACCCCCGCAAAAAGCACGGCAATATCCCCCTATAGTCTTGATTCACATCACTTTACGGAAAAAATGCCTTGACAGTAGGCGGTTATTTCTCTATATTTTGCTAGATGTTAGATTCGTCATTCAACACTCAGTAGAAGAGAATATTGAGGCGCATTTATTTTGTTTTTGCCGTAGTTTTTTTGGTGTGGGGATGTTCTACGGAGAAATCTACCCGTCCGGCCTCCCAATCCGGCTATTCCAAAACCGCCAGTAACTCCGGTCGTCTTGCGCCGGTCCGTGAGGCTGAGTCCGCCCTCCAGGATTCTCTGATCTCCGACCCAACGTATGACGCCGAGATCGCAGGCCTCTTAAAGCGCGCGCGCTTCCATCACGCAGCGGCTCTGAGCGCAGAGCAGCAAGGAGATTCGGCCCGCGCCGCGGCTGAGTTTGAGAATGCCATTGCAATTCTGAACAAGCTGGGTTACTATCCCACGATCGAGAGTAATTGTGATTTTGAAGAGCTAAGCCACACCGTCGTCGAAGACTATCAAAAGTATATAGCGGTCATCGACAGCCTCGGACCGCAAGCGTCCATTTCTGCCCTCAGAAACAAGCTCAATCAAATC
>VBOC01000086.1:0-2654 GCA_005877655.1 Ignavibacteria bacterium | reverse complement strand
GGTTACCGTCCCGCTCGTGATCAATGGGCACGTCGAACAAAATATTCATTATTTGCAGGGCAGGGGCAGAGGTCATTTTGAGCACTGGCTGTACATGGCCGGCAGGTTTTTCCCGATCATGCGCAAGGCCTTCAGGGACGAGGGTGTACCGGAGGAGCTGGTCTACCTCTCGATGATCGAGAGCGGGCTCAACCCCGTCGCGCACTCATGGGCAAGGGCGGTGGGACTCTGGCAGTTCGTCAAAGGCACCGGACGGCTTTACGGTTTGGACGGCAATTTCTGGTATGACGGGCGGCGGGACTTCGAAAAGGCCACCCATGCCGCCGCGCGGCACCTGAAGGACTTGCACTCGGAGTTCGGGGATTGGTACCTCAGCCTAGCCGCGTACAATTCGGGCGCAGGAAGAGTCCACCGCGCAATCCACAGGAGCAAGTCGACGGATTTCTGGAAGATGCGCCGCCATCTTCCCCGGGAGACGCGGAATTACGTTCCCCAGTTTATCGCCGCGGCGGTGATGGGTCTGAATCCGGGAAACTTCGGTTTTGACGTCGCGCCGGCCGCGCCTCTTTCGTTTGAGACGGTGCAGATCGATGAATGTGTCGATCTCGCGGTGCTCGCCAGGTGCGCGGGGACCGATGTGGAGATGCTCCGGGAACTGAATCCCGAATTGATCCAGTGGTGCACTCCCCCCGCGATGAAGGGATACAGCCTGAGAATTCCGGCGGGCACATCCTCCATGTTCGCCGCCAACTACGCAAAAGTTCCCGATGAGCAGAAGCGCGACTGGCTGGTGCACACCGTGAAGAGAGGGCAATCGCTCGCGGCGATCGCGAAGAAATACGGAATCCCGGCGAGCCTGCTGGCGGAGGTCAATCATTTGTCAAGTTCCCGCAGGGTGCGGACAGGAAAATCCCTCGTTATTCCGGTTTCGGGCGCCTCAACCTCGATCAGCGCCTATCCGGTGGAAGTCGATACCCGCGAACACGCTACTCGCTCGAAGAGACATAAGAAAAAGTCTGTCAATCGTGTACCGCTTCCCGATCGGGCCGCAACGCTCGCGCTGCAAGACACTCAAAAAGACGCCGGCGGCGGAAAGAAGTCCTTATCGTACAAGGTCAAACGGGGAGATACGCTCTACTGTATCGCCTCGACGTACAGAGTCTCCGTCGCGAAGCTGCGCAGCTGGAATAATATCCGGGGTACGCGGATTCGCATCGGTCAGGCTCTCGTCATCAACTCCTAAGAGAACCGTTCCCCAGTTTTACCTTCCCTTGGGCGGCTCGGCTGAGCCGACCCTTCAATTGTAATTCCGGCAGTTTTTCGGTACATTTTCGCGGAAGGGTGCGAGAGCGGTTGAATCGGGCGGTCTCGAAAACCGTTGTCCCGCTTTGCGGGACCGTGGGTTCGAATCCCACCCCTTCCGCCATCAGAAGAAACGAGAGCCGATCGACCGATCTCATGGGAGTCCTCGAAAAGGAATTCGGACATCATGTCACGACCAGAAATTGGAACACGATTGCCAGACTCATCGGCTCCAAACGAGCTGGCTAAACCCTCCGGGCGACGCCCTCATTCCCTTGCCTGCGAGATGAAGGTCCCGCTCACTGACCTGCGCGCTCAATATCTCAATATCAGAGGCGAGATCGATTCCGCCATCCAGAACGTCATTGACACGTCCCAGTTCGTGCTGGGCGGCGCCGTTTCCGCGTTTGAAGAGGCATTTGCCGCGGCCCACGGTGTGCGGCATTGCATCGGCGTGGGATCGGGGACAGACGCGCTGCATCTCGCCCTCTGGGCGCAGGGGGTGGGGCCCGGGGATGGGGTCGTTACGACCCCTTTTACGTTCATTGCGACTGCAGAGATGATTTCACTTGTCGGCGCGAAACCGATCTTTGTCGATATCGATCCCAGGACAATGACGATGGATGTGAACCGCCTCGCCGATGCGGTTGCCCGGGGCTCTCAGAGTCGGAAAGGGGGTATCCGGGCCGTCATTCCGGTTCATTTATACGGCTGCCCCGCCGACATGGATGGAATTCTCCGTCTCGCCGAGGAGTACCGGGTGTCGGTCATCGAGGACGCCTGCCAGGCGCATCTGGCCCGCTTCAACGGAAGACCTGTGGGAAGCTTCGGATCTGCGGCCTGTTTCAGCTTCTACCCGGCGAAGAATCTGGGCGCCTATGGGGAAGCCGGCGCAGTGACGACGCAAGACGACACTCTTGCCGCCAGGATCCGGCAGCTCCGGGACCACGGCCAGTCAGCGAAGTACGTGCATGAAACCCGGGGCCACAATTACCGAATGGACGGCATCCAGGGCGCAGTCCTGGGTGTTAAAATGAAGTATCTGAGCGGGTGGACGAAACGAAGGAGGGAAATCGCGCGATTGTACCGGAGCCGGCTCGACGGAGTAGACGGGATCACCCTGCCGTTTGAGTCGCCGCAACTCGAGCCGGTCTACCACCAGTTTGTTATCAGGACGAAGGAGCGGGCCGGGCTTGAGAAGGAACTCCGGAGTAAGGGGATCTCGACTGCACTGCACTATCCGATCCCTCTTCACCTGCAGCAGGCCTATGCCGATCTTGGCTACAAGAAAGGCGATTATCCCGTCAGCGAAATGGCGGCGGAACAGTGCATCTCCCTCCCGCTCTATCCGG
>VBOC01000085.1:5474-8045 GCA_005877655.1 Ignavibacteria bacterium | reverse complement strand
CTGGAGACGCTCTGCCAGGTTGAATCTGATCCCCTCCGCCGGCGGTCTGTCCGAGAGAGAAACCAGCCTCGATACAATTCCCCCGCCGCCACCCCAATCATTCACCCTCAGAGCGATCAGAGTGCTATCGCCGGGTTTCACATGCGGCGCAATATCAGTGAACGTGGCCGCATTGTAGACGCTGTTTCCCGGGGAACCGTGATGTGCGACTTTCTTGCCATTTATAAACAGGTCGTATTCATCATCGACCCCGCCGAAGATGAGGTAAACCTCAGGGGGAAGAGCCGCAGGAAGAACGACTGACTTCCGGTACCAGGCTACCCCGTCATACTCGGGAAAGCCCTGGTCTTCCCACATTATGCCTCCCTGAAGAGTCTTCCAGTCGCGGTCGTCAGCCTCCCGCCCGGACCAGTTGGCCTGCAGACCGGTGTCTGCGGGGTCGGTTCGAAATTTCCAATCTTTCGCGAGATCGATCTCAAGATTCGGAGGGGGCGGGATCGGCCTCTTCAATCGGGAACGGACTTCGGCCGCGTGGCTATCCGTATCCGACAGCACACTCTCACCACCGTAGCCGGGGTGGTCGTTGAGCGTAATCTTCAGGCCGGTCGTGTGCGCCCACCCCAGAAACTCCTTTGGATCCGGGATGATCGGGCTCCAATCGTAGCTTCCCTGCCATCCGTATCGATGCCAGGCAAAATCCAACACCAGGATGTCGAGCGGTAGACCCGCGGTCCGCAACTTATTGACTTCATCTTTGAGATCCTTGTCGGAATAATGATACTTTTCGATCAGCTCCGATCCGGGAAGATATTCATAGTTGAGGTCGGTGACCCAGGGGCCGAGTGTGTATCGCGGAATGAGCGGGATGCTTCCGCATAGCTCACTATAACTCTTGAGGGCCTGGTGATAGTTGCGGGCATAGACGAAGAAATACCAGTCCTGCGAACTCGTCCCCTCTCTCTGCACAATCCATGAGGATTCTTCGTTCCACAGCGGCGTAGGACTATCATCGAGGAGAAAGTATCCCGCTGAACTGAGTATGCCCTGACCGGGCTTGGGAATCCTGTCCTTTCCGGCGCCGTCGAGCGAGCGCGAAATTCCTCCGAGATTATTCTGGTCGGAGTCGCCCGGCGACCAGGTGCGCTCACCGGTGGAATCCCGCCAAACGATGCGAAGGCTTTCTTTCGTGAATTTTCCCGTTCCTAGCCGGTACCGCACAGAAATGGTTTTCGATCGCGCGATGAGCCAGCTATCTTTTTCTTCGACTTCGGTCTTCACCCTCGGCCAATGACGCTTGAGGACCACGGCGGTCGGAGCATCGACGAAATGACCCGAGGGATCAAACTCCAATCTGGCCAGAGATGGGGTGAGAAATTGAAACCGGACGCTCGAGGAAATGATCGCGCCCTGCTTCTGATCGAACTTCCAGGGCCGGCTCGGTTGGGCATACGTCAGACCGGCACAGAGCAGCAGAAAGATCAGCGGAGACATCCTGCGGGGATGCATGGCTGAACGTCCGATTACCGCGACTGGCGGGCAATCTTTCACATTACACATCGTCATGTCTCCCAATATCGTGAACCCGAGTCCCGTAGATTTCGAATCGAAACGTACGTGAGTCGACGCATTGCATTTCGAACGGAAGCATCCGTGAGGCAACAATGCAAAGGTATGGGGTCGATCCACCTCATTACGGATCGGGGTCATCGTTCGAGGGCAGCTCGAGTATTTTCACCTCAGGTAGAGCCGATCCGATAATACCCTGGAGGTCACCGTACATCCCCGCAGTGTTCTTGATCACCCGCTCAAGCTGCGCTGCGCGCTTGGACCAGATTTTCTCCATTGATCGTTTTTCCGCATCCAGATCCGACTTCATGGCGACGAATGCTTCCATGATTGCCTCGATCCTTTGCTTGAACGCCGTTCCCGACAAATAATTATAGATCAAATCCATCTTCTCGGTCTTCCCTTGTAATGCGGAGCATGTCTGCGTCAACTGCACGAGACTCACGCGTAGAGCGGTCGCAAGTCCGATTGCCGAGGGGAAGTCTGCCACCCAAATGCCCTCATAACATCCGAAACGATTGACTTCCTTCGGGAGAACCGACGTGACCAGGACTGCAATCTCGGCTTTCGCGGCACGCTGGTCGTCCTTGAGTTTTTGCAGCCATCCGTCGCTCCACGCTTTCGTTCGCTTCGATTCCCAAATGATGCTTCCGCACAAACGTCCCATGTCGTCACGAACCCGCTGGATCACATCGGCTCCGCGCACTCCCTTGGGAACAGGTTCAATCGCATCCAGCCGGAATTGTTGCCCGAGAATGCTTTCGAGCTCGATCTCCTGTACTTCACCCTGAACCTGCTGAGACGTTAATTCGGCTTTTCGTTTTAATTCCTCAATCTGCCTCCGCATATCTGCGAGTTGCTTCTCTTTCTCAGCCTCCTTCAGACTACGCTCTTCGGAAATGCGCCGCGTCGCCTCCTCCCAAATACGCTTCCGTTCCTGATCAATTGTTCGTTCAACCTCGAGCTTCATGGTTCGCTCTTTTTCTTCAAGCTCACGCTGCCTCT
>VBOC01000085.1:0-5469 GCA_005877655.1 Ignavibacteria bacterium | reverse complement strand
TGCTGCTTCAGATCCTTGAGCTCCATTGAGGTTTCTTCCTGGGCTCGCTTCTTCGCCTGGGCTTCAAGCTTTGCGCGTTCTTGTGCTAGCTTCTCTTCGAATGCTTTTTTTTGGGCATCGAGGGCTAGGTCCCTCTCCGCGTCCTTTTTCTTCAGGTCGTCGAGAAACTGCCCCCGAAGCCTCTCTTCGATATCATGAGTAAATGCTTCGGTGAGTGGGATCTTGTGCCCGCACTTCGGACACGAAATGAATTCTTCAGGCATCTTTGGGTTCCTGTTTATTTTCAAAACCAAGCGGTCAGACTCGCGGAAACCATAAAGATATTACTGCCATAACGACCGCTCCCATTTGAGCTTGAGCCCGTAATGAGATACTCTGCAGCGATGTTCAGGAGTGTGTTTCCGGCAATTTCAGTCTTCGTGCCAACCCTTCCACCATAACTGTATCCTGAGCCGCCACTTGTTGGGAGCACCACCCCGAGAAGACCCTCGATGAATGGCGTCGATTTGGCGTCTGAAACGAAATTGTATGACGGCGCGGCTGTAATCGACGCGGCTGCTGCGCTACTTCCCCCGCTCCAGTTTGCCGTAAATCCCAACGGATTAAACCCCAGTTCGAACCCATCCGAAAGAAACCACCCTATGAACGGCGCGACATTGAGTGTGCTGAAACCGGTGCCCGTTTGTCCATTATATACCGGCGTCCAGGATTGAAAGGCGATCGACCCTCCGATCTCCCTTGTCCCTTTCATCCCGAATCGCTGAATTTCCTGAGCGAAGAGCAATGGTTGACTCCCCGCCAGCAGAAATCCGGCGCAAATGCCGTGTTGCACTAGCTTTCTCATGTTCTGACTCCTTACTATTATGGATGAAGGTACTAGGGCCACCGGCGGCTCAAGCCCTCCCGGCCTTTGGATTTCGCTCTTGACCGAAATCTCTGGCAAAGTACATAAATATGGTCAGACAATCAACGAAAATGCGGTTCCGCAGAACCCGGGTCCTCGAGCATGGAGGAGAGCAACAATCGGGTGGAATTGATCCTTCGCGTGAACTATATTGTAGATGAAATGTGGAAGATGCCGACGACCTGATAGGAAGAGAATCCATGAATAATCTTGCACGACAAAGTGCTCAGCAGGCCGCAGACTACGGGCGGATTGAAAAAGCGCTGGGATACATAACAGAACGTTTTCTTCAGAAGCCCGCCCTCAAGGAAATTGCCGGGAAGGTCCATTTGAGTGAGTATCATTTCGACCGGCTATTCAAGCGATGGGCGGGCACGAGCCCCCAGCGATTCCTCCATTTTCTGACGAAGGAGCACGCCAAGCGACTCCTCGAAGAGTCCAGGGACCTCCTCGACGTCGCGTACACATCGGGCCTCTCGAGCCCCGGTCGGCTCCACGACCTCTTCGTTACATATGAAGCCGTTTCACCGGGGGAGTTCAAGAACAAGGGCGAGGGGCTCACGATCAGGTTCGGATTTCATCCCACCCCGTTCGGCGAATGCATGATAGCGGTGACTGAGCGTGGAATCTGTGGACTGGAATTCTTAAGCGCCGGTGAACAGGATGCTGCCCTCAAGCGCTTGAGGAGCAGGTGGCCGGAGGCGGAGATGGTGGAAGATACCGGCACGACTCGAACGTTCAGCGAGAAGATCTTCAAGCACCAGAATATGAAGGGATCCCCCCCGATCCATCTTCTCCTCAGAGGCACAAATTTTCAGATCAAAGTGTGGGAAGCGCTGCTCAGAATAGCGCCGGGCCGAGTGACCTCCTACGAGGGCATCGCACAACTGGTCGGCAAGCCTCATGCCTCACGCGCAGTCGGAAATGCTTTGGGGCAAAATCCGATCGCCTACCTCATTCCCTGCCACCGGGTCATCCTGGAATCGGGGGCCCTTGGAAATTACCGGTGGGGCCCGGCGAGAAAGAAGGCGATGCTGGGCTGGGAAATGCTCACTAAATCAAAATCGTTGCTGCGCGCGGCGAGCTGATGGAGCATCTTGGCCGGGTGCTAATGGGGTTTCTGGGTGCTATCCCGGCTTGAGCAGATTCTTTTTTCTTGAGGTGCCGGGAAGGAAGTTGGCAGGGCACCCCGCGACAGTTCGTTACGATGCATCGCTAAAAGACATGGCCTTTCTTGAATTGCAGCACGCTCACGCTTGTAATGACCGCCGCAATTCCCACCAGCACTCCCAGGTTCGGAAGGATATCAACTACGGGCGCGCCTCTCCAGAGAACCTGAAGAAATCCATCCATCGACCAGTAAACGAGTGTCAGTTTGCTGAATGCCTGAATGAAGCCCGGCATGAATGATGTCGGAAACCACGCGCCGCCGATTGAGCTCATGGCGAGGATCAGAAACGTTCCGAGGCCGCGGGCCTGGGACTGGGTCTTGCTGACCGCCGAGAGCAGCATCCCGAACGACGTGCATGCCATTGACGCGGCGACCAACAGGAGAATGAGACCGGCGAGGTTCGAAAGAACGTCGATTTTGAACAGGATCGAACCGAAGACAAAGAGCACGGTAAGCTGAACGAAGCCGAGCGACATGTTATACAGATACTTGCTCCAGAGAATCTGAACCCGCGATATGGGGGAGGCGAGGATTCTCAGAACGACCCCGCTCTGTTTTTCTTCGAAGAGGGATACCGAGGAAGCGGTCAGCGTGAACATGAGAAACATCATCGCCCACCCGCCGACACTTCGCGTTGCCATGGGATTCGCGATATTCTTCCCGACAAGCTGCTCCGATTCGAAGTCGAGAACATTCTTGAAAAAATCTCTTCCCCCCTTCGATTCCCGTGACGAGGCGGCTGTGGTGTCCGTGAGCGACGGGAAGACAATCTTACCGGTATCGATGTTGAAGTATCTGCTCACGAGCGATTTGATGCCGGTATTGAACGCCGTTCCCGAGTCCAGCCCGAGAAATCTGACCGCCTTGCGCTGCATCCCTTCGATGAATGCGCCCGGAAGCTGAGACATGATCGTCTGCGTGAGCACACCCTGGATGATTCGCATTTCCATCTCATTCTTCGGATCGTAGTAGAATTTCAGTTTCAATCCTATCGAGGTGTCGGTGTAGGCGTCGGGCGGTATGACAAGGGCGGCCGATGCGTTCCCTTTCCGCACATAGTCCTTGATCGTCACCGTATCGAAGGGAATCTGGTTCCCCCGCTCATCCTGATAGGATTTCACGAGCCTGAACGTCCGGGTCGTATCCAGCACCTTCTCGATATTCCTCCCGATCGGTGCGGAGCTTGCATTCAGGAAGGCTAACCCGAGATGCTCGGGCCCAGAATCGGCACTTCCGAAGATGGAACCCCAGATTGCGATGAGAAAGATCGGGATAAGGAACGTAAGACCCATGGCGACCCGATCGCTAAGGAATAATTTGTACTCTTTTGTGATGAGAGCAAGGACAGTTTTCAATCTCTCAGGCTCCTTCCCGTCAGGTTGAGGAAGAGCGCCTCGAGCGTCGGCTTGCTCATTTCGATGAAGCGTGTGCTGACCCCTTGTTCCTCCACGCTCTTGAAAAACGAAGAGAGCCGGAAGGTTCCGTTTGGCTTGAGCTCGAAGCGATCATCATCATCGATAACCGTTCCGAATTGCCTGAACAGTTCCAATTTCCCGATGGTCGACGAGTTCTTGATGATTGAAATCGATTCTTCATACGACAGCTTCGCAAGGAGGTCATCGAGCGTGCCCTCGGTGATGATGGTTCCTGAATCGATGATCGCGATTCGTGTGCAAAGCCGCTCTGCTTCTTCCATGTAATGGGTGGTATAGACGATCGTTTTCCCCGCGCAGTTGAGCATTTCGAGGTAGTCGAAGATTGCGTTGCGCGACTGGGGGTCAACGCCCACGGTCGGCTCATCGCACAGTAGCAGGGAGGGATCATGGAGGAGGCTTGCAATCAGATTGAGCCTGCGTTTCATACCCCCGGAGAACGTGCTCACCCTGTCCTTGCGCCGGTCATACAGCTCGACGGCTCTAAGCCGCTCTTCGATCCGATGACGGAGTGTTCTCTTCTCAATGTGATAAAAACTCCCGAAGATCTCGAGGTTTTCCTGAGCGGAGATGTCATCGTAAAGGGCAAGCGACTGGGGAACCAACCCGATATTTTTCCTCGCCTCCAGGTTATCGCGCGTCACCTTGTCGTCACCGACGGTGATTTCGCCCCCGTCCGGATCGAGATACCCGATCAAAAGATTCATCAAGGTCGATTTTCCGGCTCCGTTGGGTCCCAGGAGTCCGAAAAATTCCCCGTCCGCCACGGTCAGAGAGATATTCTGGAGAGCCGTGACCGTTGGGAATTTCTTCGTGACGTCGTTGATTCTGATCATGATAGCAGATTATCTCCCGCCGGGAGATGGGGTCTGACGTCGAAGCGAGTCCAAGAAACCTCGATAGTACAGCATCCCGGGAGCGGATCCCTTCGGAGAGTATTCACTCGAAACAATCGCGATCAATGCCCCCCGGATCGGCGATCGTTATTCGGTTCCCGCCTGCCTTGTCCTTCCGAGGTTTCGGTTGAACCATGCGATCAATCTCTTGCCCATGTCCAGGATGAATTTTGGTTCCTGGGGGCCGTGCCCGGTCCTGGGATAAACGATCATCTCGGTCGGGCACCCCTGTTGTTTCAGGGCGTTGTGCAATTCATACCCTTGCGAGATGGGAACTCGCACATCTTTCTCGCCGTGGAGGATCTGTGTCGGTGTCGTTACTCCCTTAACGTTGAACATCGCGGAATGTTTCAGATACGTGTCGAGTTGGTCCCAAGGCTGCCCATCGAAGTAATCCGGGAGAAACCCCGGGATGTCCGCCGTCCCCGTAAAACTGACGAGGTCCGTCACCCCTGCTCCAACGCTCGCGGCCTTGAAACGCTTTGTCTTCGTGATGATGAATGATGTCATGAAACCGCCGTAACTCCAGCCGGCAACGCACAGACTGTCCGGATGGGCGACTCCCATCTCGATGACCTTATCAACGCCTGCGATATCATCCTCGTAATCGCCATAACCCCAATCATTGTGGTTCGCAAACCGGAAGGACATGCCATACCCGCTGCTTCCGCGCGGATTTGGCCTTAGTACCGCATATCCCTCCTGCGCCAAAGCTTGAATGGCATAGACAGTGCCCGCGGCGGTAAACGACTGGACGAAGACCCCCGCCGGACCGCCGTGAACGTTCAGGAGCAGAGGGTAGCGCCGCGCCTTGTCATAATTTATGGGATAGGTGAGCAACCCCTCCACCGTCTTCCCATCCTTGGATTTCCATGATACCGGTTCGGTCTTGCCCATCGGCAGTTTCGGAAACTCAGCATTGATTTCGGTCAGCTTTCTGGGCGAGAAGTTTCTGAGACTCGACACGTAGATATCGGGCGGTTTCTCCGGAGTCTGATGGATAAACGCCATGAGGCCGGCATTTCGACTGATCGTTGCACCCGTGACGCTCCCGCTCTTTGCCGT
>VBOC01000083.1 GCA_005877655.1 Ignavibacteria bacterium | reverse complement strand
AAATTGGCGGCGCAAGTCGTCCGAGGAGCCCACGGCGACGATCGTATTGCCTCGGATGGCAACGGACTGGGCGACCGGATGATCGGCGGCCAGTGTATAGACCACGCCGTTTACCAAAAGCATGTGCGCCTCATGCTTCGTCGAATTGACGACCATGAGAAATGTCCCCGCCGAGAAGATCAAGAGGAGAGTTGCTGAAACTTTTTGATTCATCCGGGTTTGATCTGTAGATGGTAAGCGACTGCGGCATCAATGTGCGGCACAATATAGATATTTCCGGAACGATTTCCTATGGCTCGAGACGGCGTTGCATCTCAACGCGAATTTATCTACGTTTTCCTACCACCACGCGAGGAGCGATGCAATGGTCAGCGATGCGTTCAATAAATTTGTCGAGATTACAAAACGGTTGAGGAAGGATTGTCCCTGGGACCGGGAACAGACACACCGTTCGATCCGTCACAGCCTGATCGAAGAAGCGTACGAGGTCGTGGACGCGATCGATCTTGACGCACATGACGAATTGAGAAAAGAGTTGGGGGACTTACTGCTCCACGTCGTCTTCCACGCAAACATCGCAGAGGAGAAGGGCGAATTCACGCTCGAGGAAGTGATCGACGGAATCACGGAAAAGCTGATTTTCCGCCATCCGCACATCTTCGGCGACGCAAAAGTCGAAAATGCCGAGCACGTAAAGCGGAATTGGGAAAAGCTGAAATTGGAGGAGGGGAGAACGTCGCTGATGGACGGAGTGCCGAACGAGTTACCCGCCCTGCTCCGCGCCCACCGCCTGCAGGAAAAGGCCTCAAAAGTGGGATTCGACTGGGAAAAGAAGGAAGACGTCTGGAAAAAAGTCGAGGAAGAGTTACGGGAGTTTCAGCAGGCGACCGGCCGGGGAGCACCCGGGGAGATTGAAGAAGAGTTCGGCGATCTGCTCTTCGGCCTGGTGAATTATGCCCGCACGATCGGAATCGACGCCGAAAACGCTCTCAGAGGGACTATCCGGAAGTTCGTCCGCCGTTTTCAGTACATCGAGCGTCGGCTCGGCGAACGGGGCAGAGACATCCGGTCCTCGACGCTCGCGGAGATGGATGAGCTGTGGGAAGAGGCGAAAGGGAGCGGCTGAGCAATCAGCGATGCCGCTTCAACCGCGGCTGTTCCGCGTTCGCATCCAATTTCCCGTTCGCATGATACTGGTCGTAGGCGTCGATGATGTCTTTCACGAGCTTGTGGCGCACGACGTCGTTGCGGTCAAAATAACAGAACTGGACCCCGTCGATTTTATGCAAAATGTCGCGGATCTGGACCAAGCCGGATATCGTGGTCGTCGGCAGGTCGATCTGAGTGATGTCGCCGGTGATAATCGCCTTCGAGTTCGCGCCGAGTCTCGTCAGAAACATCTTCATCTGCATGCTCGACGCGTTCTGCGCCTCATCCAGGATAACAAACGCATTGTTCAAGGTCCTGCCCCTCATGTAGGCCAGCGGCACGACTTCGATCACCCTCCGCTCGACATAGGTCTTGAGTTTCTCCGGCGGGATCATATCGTCCAGAGCGTCGTATAACGGCCGAAGGTACGGATCGACCTTCTCCCTCAGATCGCCCGGCAGAAACCCGAGGCTCTCGCCTGCTTCGACCGCCGGCCGGGCGAGGATAATCTTCATCATCTCGCGATTCCGCAGGGCGGCCACAGCCATCGCCACCGCGAGATACGTTTTCCCGGTGCCCGCCGGACCAATGGCAAACACGATGTCGTTTTTCTTTATCTGCCGGATGTACTCTTTCTGACCCGCAGACTTCGCCCGGATGATTCCGTTCCGGGTGAAGAGCACAACGGTCTCCAGATCCTCCTCCCCGATCTGCGTCGCGATGTTATTCGGCAGGGCCGGGTCGCCGTTTACCCGGACCAGATCGATCACCGTCTCGACGTCGTTTGTCGTGATCGCCCCGCTCTTGTTGAGCACATAAATAAGCTCTTTGAAGACCTTCTCGAGCTGTTCGACCTCCTTCGCATCTCCGCGAATGGTGATCGCGTCTCCCCGCACGGTAATGGACGCGTCGAACCGGTCCTCCACCACCTGAAGATTGGCATCATTCAGTCCGAGCAGGCGCAGCATATCCACGCCTTCCGCTTTTATTTTTCTCTCAGCCATGGAAGGTGAAATCTCCTTTGGGATCAGCGGGTTCCGCCTTATAAACACAAGAAGCCCCCTTGGACCTCCGGTTTCCCGGGGCAAGTGGGGCTTCGAGAAATATTACCTTGCGTGCTGCCAATAGACGAGTCTTCGCTCGGCTCTCCTCCGAATGTTAGCTCATTGTGAGGCCGGACCCGTGGCCTTTTTCCGGTAATACCGGTTTGCCGCCGACTTCTCGTCGCGCGAAAGCTCTTTACCCTCCGGTATCTTCAGGACCCAGCGGGGTTTGATGATGTCCGGATCCTTGATCAGATCCCGGTTCCCCTGCCAGATCTTCGGCCACATCCAGGCGTTGTCGTAGATGTCCTTCTTCCTTGCGATATTCCAGAGGCAATCCCGGTCCTTAGACCAGGTTCCCACCGTATAGGTCTTCTCCTTCGACAAGCTCTTCATTAACGCGGCGACTTTATCCTGAAGGGAATGGACCCGATCAGCGTACCGTGGAATCAGCGCGATCTTGCTGGCTGCCATTTCCTTCAGCCGCTCATTCATGCGGTTGATCTCATCCTTGTAGCCCACGAGTTCCGCGTCGGTCATCCGCTGGAGCTCGCCAACCCGCTTCTCCATATCGTTCAGGTCCTTCTCGAATGCCTGAACGTCGGCCCTGGTCACGCCGAGCATCGCATAAAGGGCATCTTCACAACTCTTGACGTCGCCATCCAGCTTCGTCAGCTGCGACTGGAGGACGATCTTCTGGCTGTCAAGGTCCCTGCCTTCTTTGGTCAAACTCATGATGCGATTGTTCGCATTTCTCATTTCTGATTGCCATTCATCCCTGCTCATTTTCTCCTGGGCGACGGAAGACTCCGCTCCCACGAGGAGCGCAAAGGCGGTCAGGATCAGGATCATGGACGTGGTCTTCATTTTCCACCCAACGCTTTCTTGACAGCCTCTTGATCGGACTGGCACTGCTGGAGTTTCCCGTTCCTCTCGGCGACCTGCTTCGTCAATGCGCCGATATCCGCCTTCTTGTTTTCAACTTCGCTCTGGAGTTGATCGGCTTGCTTTTTCAGCTCTGCAAGCTTGCTCAGTTCCTCCTCGGACGGCCCGCTGGAACAACTCGACAATAACATACCTCCGCACAGGAGGGCGGCAGCGAGAAGTGGCTTAAGAAACTTCACCATAGACGGTCTCCTGAATTGTTTTCTTATGGTCACATGCACCAGAGTCACCCGTGAAAATAGCAAATAAAACCCATTTTGTCAAGTTTAATCTCAGATCAAATCCCGGGCCCCTCGAAACGCTACAAAAGCCCCCGTTCGGCAAAGCTCGCGTATGAATCCTGGGCAATGATGATGTGGTCATGCACAGGGATGCCCATAATCTTTCCCGCCTCGCACAACTGCCGGGTGACCTGGATGTCCTCCGAACTCGGTTCCGGATTACCGCTGGGGTGATTGTGAAGCAGAATAATGCTCGCGGCGGGCTCCAGGATCGCCCGGCGGAAGACCTCGCGGGGGTGAACGAGGGCGCTGTTGAGGATCCCCAGGGAAATCGTCTCGTCTCCCCGCAGGTGGTTGGCGCTGTCGAGCAGGAGGACCTTGAAGATCTCCTGCTGCAAGTCGCGCATCAGCGGCTGGTACTGTTTCACGACATCCTCGGGCGAACTGATCCGGAGCTTCGTCGAATCTCCGCGGCTGGCCGCCCGCCTCCCGAGCTCAAAGGCGGCGATCAGGAGGGTTGATTTCGCATTTCCCAGCCCTTTGAACTGCCGCAGGTCGCGAAATGACCGCGCGCTCAGGCGATCGAGAGATCGATACTCCCTGAGGACAGTCTTGGCCAGATCGACCGCCGTCGCCTTCCCCACCCCGGTCTGGATGAGTATCGCGAGCAGTTCCGCGTCGCTAAGAGAAGCGGCGCCCAGATGCATCAGTTTTTCGCGCGGCCGTTCCGCGACCGGCCAGTCGGTAATTTTCGAATGAAACGGGAAAGGTTCGCTGACCTTCTTCGTGAGTTTTTGCATACGTGCCTCCCTGATATGTTAGTCGACCGAGATACCTAAGAGCCTCTTTACCTCGCTGTCGGAATATTTGAGAATGTGGACCTCTGAATTCACCCTGCCCCGCTTGAGAGTCACGGCAGTGTGAAGGGTGTAATACTTCTCGAGGTGCGAAAGGGCAAGCGCCAGCTTGTCGCGGGTCGTCGCTCCCTGCGCCGCCTGGTCAAGAAGCATCCGCATGGTGTCGTAGCCGATCACCGTATATTTAGTCGGATGCTTCGACGTGGTTGAATAGAAGGCTCGTTCGAAACGGCTATAGGAAGAATCGCGCGGATCGGCGTAGAAGTCGGAACTAAAGACCGCTCCTTTTACATACCGCTTATGAGCTTCAAGCTGCGCGGGATTATACCACTCCGGATTTCCGAGAATCTGCGCTTTGATGTTGAAATACGACATCTGAGAACCGATCACGCCGATTTCCTCCGCATTGTCGATCGCGACGAAGATTCCCTGAATCGAGGCGATCGGAATATCGATATTCTCGGCGATCGTGTCGGTGACGATCAAGGGAAGATGGAGCGAGTCGGCGATGTGGCGGCCTTCGGCACCGAGGAGTCTCGAGACCCCAACGGTCGCCTGGCTGGCGATCAGTGAATCGATCAGGGCGGGACTCACTCCGGCCTGAACGAAGGGCTCGGCATCGGCTCTGGTTTTGCCTGCGAACGATACTTCGGGCTCTTCACCGGAGGCAGCTCTGCGGATCCTCATGAACGGTTCGTGCAGGTCGCTGGCACCCGCGCGAAACGACTCCACAGCCACAACCCTCGCCCCCAGGCGACCCGCTTCTTCATAGAAACTGCGGGCTGCCAGAGATTCCGGCGCATTATCAGAGGAGAGAATTGCCAGAGTCTTCAACCCCAGATCGTTGACGGCATAGCGGGCCATCGCCTTCCCGTGAGTCGCCCAATCGGGATGGAGTTGAAAAACGGACGACCCCAATGAGGCTAGTCCGTTCGCGGTTGCGGTCGGAGAGATCAGCGGAATTCCGAGGGCATTTGCAAGCGGAGCACAGGCCGATACCAGGTTGCTGAAAACGGGCCCGACGATCCCGATCACATCGTTTTTCGTAATCACGTCCCGCATGGCGATGAGCGCCGAAGACGTGTCGCGTTTGGAATCGCGCACCTCCAGCGAGACCGGAGTCTGCGATTGGGGATGGGACGTGTGCTCCCTCATCGCAAAATTGACTCCCTCGAGGAGTTCAGCCGCGAGGTTTTTCACGGCACTCGCAGAGGCGTCTTCCATGAGCGGAAGGATCAGGGCGATCTTAACGCCTGACTCACGTTCCAACTTATCGAGAAGCGAACGGGCCCGGTCTTTGTAAGCGTTCCCCTTCTCCGTCGCAACGAGAGTGTAGAGAAGCAGTTTCGCCCGGGCGGCGTCGCCGTCAGAGGCGTATTTTTCCGCGAGCGTCACCCGGATCAGATCCCTCACCTGATCGGGATGAGACTGCCCGAGGAAGCGATCGAGTGCGGGCGCCGTCAGTCGTTCATGGGCGACATACTCGAACAGGGCTTCCGCCCTCCGCGATAGACCGCCGTCGTCACTCTTCTCGATGCAGTGGAGCAGTTGGGAGCCGGCGTCCTCGAGATGACCCTCCATCAGATGATCCAGGGCGAGGGTGTAATAGGCATCTTCCGGAGCTGAAACCACGACTTCGCCAGCATCAGATACGCCGCCGTCGTGCGCTGGTGCCAGGGCTTCAGCCGGTACAGATCGTCAAAGAGTGCGGCGGCGTCGTTGAACTTGCCGCTCTTGAAACGGCTGAGCCCCTGCGAAAACAGTTCTTCCGCGGCGGGGTTGAATGTAATCTCCTGCTGTGAGAGCCCCTCGGCCTTGATGAGCAAGCCAATGAGGATCAGAAGCAGAATTCTTTTGAAGTCCATGCGAACTTTCAACATACAGAAATGCGGGCTGAATTTCAAGAGTTCAGAAGTCTCTGCGCAGCGCGCGCAAGCCCAGCGCGAGCGATCCCGCACAAAGCGACGCTGAGAGGATACACACGAGCATGACGCCGAAATAAACGGTGGACTGGTCAAACGGCACCGCGCGAAGGATGAACGCGAAATAGCCGTTGAACGGGACAAAGAGGCAGGAAACCGTTGCAGTCAGATAGACGATGCAGAGCAGGAACGTGAGTGTGGCACTCTGGGACGACGCTACGCGGATCGGATCTTTTTCGCGGTACGTCGAGAAGAAGCTCCCGGACCCCAGATTCAGCGCCGTCAGCGCGAGCGACGCAAAGAGCATGATGATCGAGGCCAGCTGGACGAGGAGAGGGTAATTTCGGATGGAATGATGCGAAAAGATCACCAGCATCTCGCTCGTCAGAAGAATCGGCGCAAGGTAGAGGGTAAATTTGAGCCAGAACAGTTTTCTCCGGTCCACGGGAGCGCTGAGAATTTTCCAGAAATTCATTCCTTCGGCGCTGATGCTCGGGAAGACAAATCGCAGAGCGATCGAAGCGATGAGGAAAATATTGAACAACAACACTACCATATAGGAAATTGTCTGCAGAAAGGGCAATGGCTGCCTCAGATTGATCTGAGCAACGCTGGAAATAAACGTCACGATCAGGACCGCGATAATCGTAAGGTGAATCCACTGGCTCGGTTCCCGGAAAAACTGCCAGAACTCCTTTTTGACCAGCACTGTCGATTGCGGTTCGAAGCGCGAACGGCTCGTCAGCGACCATGCCTTGAGCAATCCCCCAGGGGCTTCCACAGTCTTCCGGAGATTCAGGGATGAGAGCCAGCTCGCGTAAAATAACCGCTTCGCGGTCCAGAGCATCAGAACGAATACGGCGATCGTCGCCCCCGCCAGGAGAACAACATAGGAGAGCGCATGCGACTCATCCCCGCGCATCGTCCAGTATAAAGATTCAGCAACCCAGTGATTGGGGAGAAATTTGGCGACGGGCGGATCGAGATATCCGAAATATTGATCCACGTGTGGAAAATGCTCCATCACCTGCGCCTGAAGCTGGACGGGGTTGGTCATGCTGAAGTAGAGCGACAGCCCGCCGAGATAGACGATAACCAATAAGAGAACGAGTTTGCGAACCCCCAGGGACTCGGCAAATCTCATGACGACCATCAGCATGATGGCCGCCAGACAGCCGGAGAGGAAAATGAACGGCATCAGCGTCAGGAACATTGTCCTGATGTAGAAGAGAGCCGGCATGTGAAAATGCGAACCGTACCCGAGGAGCACCGCCATCGCCATGAGGAAAAATGCCGTCGAGCTGTAGAAGAAATTATCCAGGAATTTGATGAGAAAGAGATTCGTATGCGGGATCGGCTTTGTCAGGAAATATTCCATCTCGGAAGAGCGGTACAATGTCGCGTACGAGACGATGATGTTTCCGACGTTGATCGAGAGGAAGAAAACAAAGAGCAGCATCGCCATGAAGCGGTGCAGGAGGAACAGGCCGAGCCGGGCGGTATCGAGGAGGTAATCGGTGGCAACCCTCGACGAATAATACGCCCCGATCGCAAAACCCCCGAACACAACAATGGAACCGAAAGTTCTTACGACGTTCGCGGCATTGAACTCCGTCGAGCGCATGAGGATACTGCGCGATTTAAAGCGCAGAATATGAAGAATCTCGTCCATCACTCGGGTGATCCGGATGCTTATTTCGTAAGTTCGAGGAACGTCGATTCGAACTTTCCGTCGTACCGGCGCTTGAAATCATGAAAGGCGTTGAGACTGTCTTCGAACACAAGAACGCCGTTCTTGATAATGCCTATCCGGTCGCAAAGTTCTTCGGCCACCGGGAGGCTGTGGGTCGACATGAAGACGGCAGACCCCTCCCGGGACTTCTGTTTCAGAACCTTCTTCACGATGTGGGCGCTCCTCGGATCAAGCCCCACCATCGGTTCGTCGATGATCAGTGCCTTCGGATTGTGCAGGAGCGCGGCGGCGATCACGATGCGCTGGCGCATCCCCTGCGAGTAGTGTTCCGTCCTCCGGTCGATCCATTCTCCGATTTCAAACAGATCTGCGAGGCCCGCTATTGAAGCGGTTGCCGCATCGTGATCCATCCGGTAGAGCCCGGCGCTGAAATAAAGAAATTCCCGGCCGGTCAGTTTTTCATAAAGAAACGGCTGATCGGGGATGTAACCCGTCGAGAATTTCGCCTCGTCGGGATTGCGCCCGATGTCGAATCCGTTGATCGCGATCGATCCCGATGTCGGAGTAAACAGGCCCGTCATCATCTTTATGGTGGTGGTCTTTCCCGCACCGTTCGGACCGAGGAATCCGAAGAACTCTCCTGCCTTGATTTCGAGTGAGAGCCCGTTCACCGCGGTAAAATCGCCGAATTTCTTCGTCACCTCGTTCAGTCGTATCATCAAATTTCGAAGATGTGGGTCCTTTGTCGAATAAATCTTCGAATAATGCGTCAAATATGCAAGGAAGGGTGTGACGTTGGTTATAGAGTCCGCTTTTCGTATATTTTTCGAGTCGCGTACGAGGGGGGTATTGCGGATTTGCGAAAATGACTCTCTCCCAGCCGGAGTGTTGAAATTGGTAGACAAGTCGGTCTCAAAAACCGATGGTCGCAAGGCCATGAGGGTTCGAGTCCCTCCTCCGGCACAACCTCACCGGGCACCCGCCCACCGGTCGTCCTCCCCCCCCTCCCGGATTCCGTCAGGAGAAAAAAATTAGCCGGGTTGAGTGAACAACCCGGCTCAAGTGCGATTTCCTAAGCTTGGCGGGAGTGTGATTCGCTAGGGCCTGGACTTGTGACTGAGTTGGCTGTACCAGCGTGGGATGGGGACATTCGCCATGTAAAATGAATAGCTGGTATTTTCCCTGCTCGGGTCATCTCCGTAATCATCGCTATAGCGTGCGAGCGACCACCACTCCGGGATAAAACCGGCGGGCTGGTTATTCGGGTAAAGATCCGGACTCGGCCTGTAACCTCCCCATCTCACCACGTCAATGGTCTTTGTGTCGATTCCCAACGTATCACCCCTCGAAATGAGTATCGTTGTGAATACTTTGATCAGTTGTATCTCTCCCGAGGGGAGCAATGACCAGAGGACCGGGTGGGCACCGGCGAACCCGCCCGAAGCGGAGCGATCGATGTAGAACCCGATGCTATTCTTTATGATTGCGCCATCACCGGGTCCGAGTTGGGTGTGGTCCTGGAACTTGGCGCTGTCGCTCACGATTACCGCAAAGCTGCCCGGTGCGACGTCGGGAGGTCGAGCGGCGCGAAACTGGGCCGGTATATTTTCGGACGCAAGCAGGAGCGGATCGTACACGACAATGCCGCTGTCAAGCCTTGTGAAGTAATCGAAATTAGGCCCCGAGGTTGGATCGATGTAAAATGTCTTGCGATAAGAGACCATTGTGAGCAGATAGCCATGGCTGACCTTCACCAACAAAGGGAGGAAAGCCGATCCATGAAGGTTGCTTGAGACGGGGCTTTGCTGCGCCCGCCAGCTCATTCCACCGTCGCTCGTCACGCCGATCATACCGCCGTCTCCGAAGACCCAGCCGTGGGCGCTGTCGACGAATGTCACGGAGTTGATGTTTGCCGTCGTGCCGCTGTTTTGCTTGCGCCAGTGCGCCCCATTGTCGGAGGTCAGCAGAATAGTTCCGCTATCCCCGACAACCCACCCCGAGCCCGGCACGAAATCGCCCGATGCAGGCGGAGGAAAGTATGATCCCCTGAGAGTTGCCGTCACCTTCGATGATTCCGCTATCCATTGCGATCCGGCGTTTACCGATCCGAGAATGGTACCGTTCTCACCCGTAATCCAACCCAGAGCTCCTACGAAATTGACTGAATAGAACGTATAGGGGCGATAGGGTTCAGGCACTATCCTCGATGACCAGAAGTTCCCCGAATTCGCAGACGCAATAACGGTGCCGGAGTCGCCGACTGCAAAGATCGACTGGAAACCGCCGAAGAAAATAGCGCGCAGATTTCTCGTGGTCGGGACGGGGACCGCTGGCCAATTAAGTCCATGGTCGATGGTCCGCAAAAGCTTTCCATTATCGCCCACGGCATAAGCGGTGCGGGTTTGCGCGTCAGGAACGGCAGCAATGCCATGCAGGTTGTTCGTGGTGCCGCTAATGAGAACCGTGACCGATCGTTTCGTGACTTTGAGGATCGTTCCACCGTCACCCACGACGAACGCGGTTTCCGGGTTCGCTAAACTGATTCCGTTCAGATTCCCGTACGACGGGTCCGACAGCGAATCGATCCACCGATCGCCGTCATCGCTCGTCCGCAAAATCGTTCCATTGGAGCCCACGGCAAAACCGGAGGCCGGCCTGGTGACATCGGCCCATCCAATTGTCTTCGGCGAGGGATTGTACAGTTCGATCCAGGAATACGCATAGTACTTATCCGGCGAGATTGTGAAGACCTCATTGATGATGAGATCCCTACCCAATTGATGTCTGCCCTCCGTGCCGCTCGGTGTTTCCAACGCACACCCTGCAACCCCGATCAACCACAGAACAAGGGCGCAGTAGGCGCCCGCAAACAACGACTTCATTCGATGCTCCTGAGTTTTGGAACTATTGGCCCGAGGGAGGTCAGAACTGCATCTCGAACGTGAACGAGTGTGTCCCCGGCAAGTACTTGAAATTGTTGTATCCGTAGTCGACCGAGCTGTTGAGACCGAGGGAATTAAGGCGGACACCGAAACCCGCAGTCACGTTCTCCTGGTCGTAGGCGAATTTCCAGCCGCCCCGGAGCGCGACCAAATTATTGAAAACATATTCGGTCCCCCAATTATACTGCTCGTCGGAATCGTTGATCCGGGCAATTTGCAACGTCGTCACCAGCGAGTTGGAGGCGTCTTTCATGACGTCGACAAGCACGCCGAAACGGAGAGCCGTCGGGAGTGAGTACGTTTCATTGATGAATTTGAGATCTTTGCCGATATTTGTCAGCGAGACGCCGAGATGGCTCTGGAGGATTGGGATGTCGTAGAGCGTCCCGATATCGAATGCGAAGGTGGAGGTGCCGATCTCCCTGTCGAAGAGATACGACTGGACGATCTTTCCATTGATGCCGACCCTGAATTGTTCGGTAACCTGACGGGCAAATGCCACGCTGAACGCGTAATCGCTGGCGCGGAAGGATCTGCCGGTGCCCTCGGGATATTGAGGCGTGGTTTCCTGGATGTCGTCGGTCGTAAGGAGGATGACACTCACGCCGAACGCGCCGAGTCCGGGAACATTTTTCACGATCCCGGCGAATGAGTGCTGGATACTGGCAAGCGATGCTGTATAGGTGGCTCCGAAGCCGTAATCTCCCACCACCATGATCCCCGCCGGGTTAAACGCCATTGAGCTGACTCCCTCGGCAACCGCGACCTGTGCTCCCCCCATCCCGATCGCTCGGGCGCTGGTGCCGATCTTCAGGAACTGACCCGAGACGGTCCCCGAGCGGTCGCCTGCACGCGTTACCGCAACCGCTCCCGCGAGGAGAATCACACAGATCAGGCTTACAGACAAGACTCTCAGGCTATTCATGCTCAATCTCTCCTTCGCCAATCAGCGTATCAGAACGAACTTGCCGATCTGCCGGCCCAAAATCGATTCAACGGTAAAAATGTACACTCCGCTTGCAAGCGCCCGGCCGCTTTGACTCAGCAGGTTCCATTCAAGTTCCCCGCGGCGTACATTTCTCCGGCAGATGGATAAATTTGACCAGGCGGTTGTTCTCCGACCAGTTGCTTGCCCGGCCTTCCCAGCCCCCGGTTTCATAGGTGTAATCGCGGTCAACCCTGTACGGATTCGGAACCACGATAACCTTGCCCAGAGTATCCGACACCGAGAATGAAAGATCCACCCTCGTCTTGTTGCTCTTCGGGGATTCCGTGTTTTGAGCGTAGAGTGAATCGAATCGGAGGGCCCCGCTGCTGTCCTTGATCTCGATGATCGTCAGATCGGGGATACCGAAGGAAGTAACCGCGTACCAATATCGCTTCCCGCGCGTAAGGTTGGAATCGACGAAAACCGAGTCGAGGCCGACGTTGTACTCAAATTTGTCATCCGGAATGTCATACTGCTTCAAGAGTGTCCAACTCGCAGTCCCTGCGTCATTCCCGGGGTCTTCACTCCGGTAGAGCCGGTACCCTTCGAAGATGCGTCCACCCGTCAATTTCCCCCCGATACACAGGTGACCGCTCGAACAGGCACCGGGGATCTGGCATGGAGGATTTCGGCGCCTCCAGCTCGTGTCCGGATATCCCTGCGCGATCTTGCTTGAATCGTCCCACACGCTTTGAGGATCCACGAACGCACCGGAAGTATCGAGGTGGGATCCCCACTCAAGCCTCACCTTCTTAAACCCTTCTGTGACCTTTAAGGGGGGCGCCGGCAAATTAATGGGGGGCAGGTAGCCTCGCTTGTACAGTTTTAGCGCGTTCTCCGCATTCTCCCGAAGATTGTGAGGGCCGGCTTCGATGCCGTAGCCGCCGACGAGAGCGACCGATATCTTCAATGTATCTCCTGGCTTCATCTCGTTGAACTTCCCGAACGAGAAGAAGAACCGCGTATCAGTCGGCGACGAGGGAGATTGGCATGGTTTGATCGGGTCGGTGAAACATTGTCCGCTCATCCAGCAATAAATCAATGAATCCTCGATGCCGGGTTCGTTAAATCCGTGCCACTGGAAAATATATTGAAGAGAATCAAGGGGTCTCGGCGTTTTCAGTACTGTCAGCCCCATCGGCGTCGAGCCCCTGTCCAGTGCATTATGAATGAATGCGGTCCGAAGGTCGGGGAAATAACAGGCATAATCGTGGCCAAAATAGCCCGAAATATTTACAGGGCCCACATCCATGTCGCAGAAAAATGCAACATAGACATCCTTGATCGTCTTCCTTCCCACATTGACGAATAAATAGTCGAATGGCAGGACACCATCGGCGAAGTCACCTTCCCATGCATACGACTTCATGAAGCACTTTATCCCCATGGGTACGTGGTCAGGGCATCCGTTGCACGTGCCGGTTGAATCGGTCGCCCCCATGTAGTAATCCTGATCGGATATCGCACCGTAATCTTCGTCGACGTGCGGCTCGCCGTGATCCGGAATGCCGTTGTTCTGCGTATACAGATTCTTGTCTCCCTTGCGGATGTAATTCCCGCCCGCATCGGTATGGCACTTGTCAAATGCAAACCGGTCATAATTATCATACGCGGGGTCAGGATTGGTCACCGGATTGTAAACCTTCCCGTCGCAACTGACCTCCTGGCTGTCGGGCAAACCGTCCGAACCCAGATCATCGGTCAGCGGATTCCAATCCCCGTCGTTATCCTCACCGTCAAGCTCATCCTCGTCTACTCTGCCATCCTGGTCATCATCGCAACCTCTTCGGTTGACCTGGATGCCATGTCTAGCATAATACCCGCTGTAGTGCCCATACGGGTCGTTCGGATCAAACACTTCCGTGCTGGCGTGCGTATGCCAGATCTTATCGCGCGCGGTGTCTTTCAGCGCGGGAACGATCTCATGCCGGGCATCATCGCCGTTATATGTTTCGTCAACTCTTCGCTTACCGTCG
>VBOC01000082.1 GCA_005877655.1 Ignavibacteria bacterium | reverse complement strand
TCCGCATGTTCGAGAGTGATTGTCGATGAGAAAATCTACGACAAGTTCCTCGACCTGCTTGTCAAACGCGCCGAGTCGATTACCGTCGGTCCGGCGAAGGAGATGGGCAACTATATGGGGCCGGTCATCAACAAGGCATCGATGGAGAAAATTTTAGGCTATGTCGAGAAAGGCCGGCAAGAGGGAGGGCGGGTGGTTGCAGGCGGCGGGTCGGCGAACGGCAAAGGATACTTCGTGCGACCGACGATCGTGGCCGACGTCGATCCCCGCGCTACCATCGCCCAGGAGGAGATCTTTGGACCCGTTCTAGCCGTTATCAAGCCGCGGGATTTTGATCACGCGATTGAGATCGCGAACAATACGGAGTTCGGTTTGACAGGCGGCGTTTATTCAAAGAACACGAAGAAACTCGACAAAGCGAAGCGGGAATTCTTCACCGGAAATTTGTATCTCAACCGGAAGTGCACCGGCGCGATGGTCGGGGCTCATCCCTTCGGAGGGTTCAATATGAGCGGCACCGATTCGAAGGCGGGCGGCCAGGATTATTTGCTGCTCTTTCTGCAGGCGCGTGATCAGGAGAGTTAATGAAGATTCATGAGTATCAGGCAAAGGGGATTCTTAGGAAGTTCGACGTCGCCGTTCCGGACGGAGGGCCCGCCTCCAGTCCCGAAGAGGCGGTGAGGGTAGCAGAGGGGCTCGGAGGCGATAGGTGGGTCGTGAAGGCACATATTCATGCGGGCGGACGGGGAAAAGCGGGAGGTGTCAAGCTTGCGAAGAGTCTCGACGAGGTTCGCGATCTCTCTCGCCAGATTCTGGGCATGAAGCTCGTCACCCACCAGACCGGAGCCGAGGGCAGGATCGTGAGCCGCCTGCTCATCGAACAAGCGGTTTCAATAAAAAGGGAACTCTATCTCGGCATCACACTTGACAGATCGCGATCGCAAGACGTCATGATGGCCTCAAGCCAGGGCGGCGTGGAAATCGAGCAGGTCGCGGCCGAACATCCGGAACTTATCTTGAAGGAAGCAATAGACCCGGCGATCGGATTTCGGGACTTTCAGGCCCGGTCGATTGCCTTCGGGCTCGGGCTCGAGGGGGCACAATTTAAGCACGCAATCGGATTCTTCAAGGCGCTTTACGGGGCGTATAAGGCATCGGACGCTTCCCGTTCTTGCGCTCGACGCGAAGATCACCATCGACGACAACGCCCTTGTGCGCCATCCCGAGATCGTTGCGATGCGCGATTTCAGCGAGGAAGATCCGCTCGAAATCGAGGCCTCCAAATTCAATCTGAACTACATCAAGCTCGACGGGAACGTCGGATGCATGGTGAACGGGGCGGGCCTTGCCATGGCCACGATGGATATCATCAAACTTGCGGGCGGAGAGCCGGCGAACTTCCTCGATGTGGGCGGCGGGGCGAACGTGAACACCGTCTCGAACTGGTTCAAGATTATTCTTTCTGACCAGAATGTCAAAGCCGTCCTGATTAATATTTTCGGGGGGATTGTGCGATGCGACCGTGTGGCAAAGGGAGTCGTCGAGGCAGCCAGGAATGTCCAGGTGAAGGTTCCGGTCGTGATACGGCTTGAAGGAACGAACGCAAAGGAGGCGAGGGAGATCCTCGCGAATTCCGGGCTCAATTTTGCGGTAGCGAAGGACCTGCAGGATGCTGCAGAAAAAGTGACGAAGGCGATCCGGGCAAGGTGATGGAAAATCAAAAGTGACGAAGGCGATCCGGGCAAGGTGATGGAGAATCAAAAGTGATGAAGGCGATCCGGGCCTGACGATAAATGATCAATTGACACTTCGGGGGAATCTTTCTACCTTTCACGAGTCAGAAGAGTAACGAGATCGAGCCGGGCCTCCCGGTTCAAACCATCACTACATTCTCTGTCATTCGCGTATGAAGCGCATCACAAGCACAGCTAACATAAAAGATCCTTACACCAGGCGCATCCTGTCCAACGTCATCGCAAAGGACGCCTTCACTGTCTACAGGCGCACGCCCCGCGCGCTGAAGCAACTTCTGCGCGGGCTCGGGAAGCGGGATCTCAGGAAGCCCCTCGCAAAAGGCAAGTGGTCGATCACCCAGATCGTTTCGCATCTCTCGGATACCGAGCTTGTCATGGCCTTCAGGTACCGCATGGCCATCGCCCAGTCGGGAAGCCGGCTGCTAGCCTACGACCAGGATAAGTGGGCCCGGAACATGAACTACGACTCGGCGGACTTGCGCACGAAGCTGGATCTTTTTCTCAGGGTACGGGAGGAAAACATCGCCTTGCTGGGATCTCTGGGCCCGAAGGGATGGAAGCGGTACGGCATGCATCAGGAGCGCGGGAAGGAGACGGTGGAACGGATGGTCCAGATGACTGCCGGACATGATCTCAATCATCTGAAGCAGATCCGGGACATCGGGAAGGGACTGAGAACAGGCAAGACTTGAAGCCCAACGAGGGCTACGAACCAGTCATCGGCCTTGAGGTCCACGCGCATCTCCGGACGTCATCGAAGGCATTCTGCAGTTGCTCGACAAAGTTCGGAGACGAGCCGAACACGAATGTCTGCCCGGTTTGTGCGGGCCTGCCGGGTGCCCTGCCGGTTCTCAACATCAGTCTGGTCGAATTCGCCCTTCGCATGGGGCTTGCCGCGAACAGCACCATCTCCCCCCGGTCGACCTTCGCAAGAAAAAACTATTTCTACCCGGATCTTCCCAAGGGATATCAGATCTCTCAATACGAGCAGCCGATCTGTACCGGGGGATTTGTTGAAATCGACCTGGAGGATGGAGGCCGGAAGAAAATCAGACTCACCCGCATCCACATGGAAGAAGATGCGGGCAAGTCTATCCACGATGTCGGGGCGGAGACTCTGGTGGATCTGAACCGGTGTGGGGTGCCCCTGATCGAAATTGTGAGCGAACCGGACCTGCGATCCCCGAAGGAAAACATGGAGGAGGGGAGCCTTCGCTGCGATGCAAATGTCTCGGTGCGGAAGAAGGGGGAAGCTGGACTGGGAACGAAGACCGAGTTGAAGAACATGAATTCATTCCGTCATGTCGAGCGGGCACTCGAATTTGAAATCGATCGTCAGATCCGCGTGCTCGAGGAGGGCGGATCCCTGGAGCAGGAGACTTTGCTCTGGGATGCGAACAGGAACATAGCCTCTTCGATGCGCAGCAAGGAGGGGGCGCACGACTATCGGTACTTTCCCGATCCGGACCTGGTTCCGGTCCACGTGGATGAACCCTGGATCAGCAGAGTCAGAGCGGGGCTCCCGGAGCACCCGACGGCGCGGCGCGACCGTTTCATCAATGTGCACCATCTGCCCAAATATGACGCCGAGGTCCTGACCTCTGAAAAAGGGTACGCAGACTATTTCGAGGCAGTGGTGAAGATACTCGGACCGGCGAACCCTGACGGTGCAAAGTCGGCCAGCAATTGGGTGATGACGGAAGTCCTCCGAGTCGTCGGAGAAGAGAAGCTCGATATTGCGAAGTTTCCAATCTCTCCTGCCCGTATTGCCTCGATGATCAGATTGATCAATGACGGCACGATCAGCAGCAAGATCGCGAAGGATCTATTCGCGGAAATGCTTCATTCGGACGCTGACCCGAAGGCGATTGTAGAGAAAAAGGGAATGGTTCAGCTTTCCGACGAATCGGCAATCCGGAAAGTCGTCGACGAAGTCGTGGAGAGAAACGAAGCCCAGGTGAAAAAATACCGCGCTGGCAACGCCAACGTGTTCGGTTTCTTTGTCGGCGAGGTCATGAAGGCGACCAGGGGGAAGGCGAATCCCGCAATCGTGAATAAAGTATTGAAAAAGAAACTTGACGCCGGAGGATCGAAGTAAAGCCCTAATGATCGACCGCAAAGGAATCCGAACCCCATGAGGAAAAAGATCATCGCCGGCAACTGGAAGATGAACAAGGAGATCCATGAAACCGCCGCCATGATCGCCGACTTGAAGGGCCGGCTGAAGGATTTCCGGAACGAAGTCGGGGTTGTGATCTGCCCGCCGTTTACCTCACTGGTGATCGCCAAGACGCTTCTCAAGGATTTGCCGGTCAGGCTCGGCGCGCAGAACATGTCGCAATTTGACGACGGCGCCTATATGCGAATACGTCATCATCGGTCATTCGGAGCGAAGGCAGTATTTCAAAGAGGATGATGGAACGGTGAATGCGAAAGTGAAGAAAGCGCTTTCGGCCGGATTAATTCCGATCACCTGCGTCGGTGAAACGCTCGACGAACGTGAAGCGGGACTGGCGGAGCAGGTTGTAACAGGGCAGCTCGGCGGAGCACTGCACGAGCTGTCATCATCCGATGTGGGAAGACTGGTCATCGCCTACGAGCCGGTGTGGGCCATAGGAACCGGAAAGACCGCCACACCGGATCAGGCCAACTCGGCTCATAAGTTGATCCGGAAGACGATCAGCCGATTACACTCATGGGCTGTGGCCGAAGCGATCGTGATCCAGTATGGCGGAAGCGTCACACCTTCCAACGCCTACGATCTGCTCGCCCAATCCGATATCGACGGAGCGCTCGTGGGCGGAGCAAGTTTGAAGCCGGAGAGCTTCATGCAAATCGTGCAGGCAGGCGTGGAGGCGAGCACAGACCTCAACCGAATTAACCGAAACTCCCTATAAACCCCGATATTTCCATTGCTTTCCCCTCCTTTTTTCATTATATTGGACTTCGCTGTGAGAAACTAAGAGATACCAGGATTATCGAATCGACGCTAACATTGCGCAGAGTGGTACGGTATGCGCTGTTCTTTCTCCTGATCCCCCCCTCATTTGCGACCTCCCAGTCTGCCGCAACCGAACGAAGGTTTTTCCAGAATGGTCAGCCCGCACGAACAGGCGCCGATGCGGCAATGTTCGCAGATACTCCATTCCGGCTGAAGTTTGACCTTTCCGGCTCC
>VBOC01000081.1 GCA_005877655.1 Ignavibacteria bacterium | reverse complement strand
ACAGAAGCGGTCAACCGGATCCCCAGCGGTACTGTCTAACCTTTGGAATATCACATAGAAAGATTCCCCCGGATGCCCTCCGATGACGAGCGGCGACTTATTTTCGACGCGCAGGAAGGAAGCCGCGGAGCATTCCGTCTCATCGTCGAACGCTATATGAAGCAGGCCTATGACATCGCCTATGGCGTCGTCGGGGATCACGACGAAGCGGAAGACGTGGCTCAAGAGTCGTTCGTTCGTGTCTACCGGTCGCTCCGTTCGTTCCGCGGCGACGCGGGATTCGGCACGTGGCTCTACCGGATCGTGATGAATGTTTCCCTGAATCGCCTCCGCAAGAGGAAAACAAAAGAACAACGCGACTTAGGGTGCATATCGAGCGGGCGCTCCATCAGCTTCCGACTCTCCAGCGCGCGCTAGTGATCCTGCGGCACATGAACGGCATGTCGACCAGGGAAGTGGGCGCGATCCTGGGCTGCTCGCATGGAACCGTCAAGACGCATCTGCACCGCGGGTTGAAGAAAATGAGATCGTGTCTGGGATTCCTCAAGGTTGAAGGTTTTTGATGAGACATTCGCGCGTCAGACCGTTTCTGTATGAATATGTCCGGGGCGAGCTCTCGCAGGAACAAAGCCGCGAAATCGCGGGGCATCTTCTTTCCTGTGACCGGTGCGCAAACGAGGTGGAGCAAATCCGGACCATTGTCACGGCCACTGCAACCCATCTGCGCACGGCGAGCGATCATCGATCCGCTGACTACTGGCAGAACTTCACAGACGGGGTAGAGGAGAGAATCGAAGCCGGCGGCCACGAACGAGACGCACCTTTGATCAGGATTCTCGATGCGATTGGTTTGTTCCTCCGGTTCCGGGGTCCGGCAATTGCAATTGCAGGAGGCTCGCTCGCGCTCATCCTTCTGGGATTTTTTGCGTTGCGGCAGTTTCGCGTAGAGAGTGTCTTGCCCGAAGATGGAGCCCGGACCGAGGTAGAATCGGAGACTGGGGGTGCGACCCGGTCAGATGAAGGGCAGCCGCAGGCGATCGCCATGGATGCCCGGATGGGGGATTATTTCCGGAAATCAAAGGTCCTGCTTGTCGGCATCTCGAATCTGAAAACGGCCGACGACACTCCGTTCGACCTGAGCGCCGAGCGCAGGGTATCCCGCCAACTGGTTACCCAGGCGCGGTATCTGAAGAATCAACCGCTCGACATGCGGTCTGCGAGACTTATCGGCGATCTTGAAAAAGTCCTAATCGAGCTCGCGAATATCAAGGAGGAGGGCGGCACGCCGAATGTCGATCTGATTCGAAGCGGAATTCAGCGACAAAATCTGCTGTTTAAAATTCGCATGGCGGAGGCGCTGTGCGATTCCACAAGATTTATTCAAGCACGAGAAACCTTTTAATAGAGAGTGAATATGAGAATCCTCATCGGAGCTGTTTTGATGATCCTGGCCGCCTGTCTTTGTGGGGGTATCCGGACACTTCACGCTGGCCAACAGCTGACAATCGCCGAGGGTGCGTTTCTTCTTCCGGAAGGCGGGGGAGATCCCGCAGCGGAGATGGGGTGCGACGATGCGGGGGACAATAAACATGATCCCGCCTACAAACTCTACAAGGAGGGATACAATCTCGTTCTCGACGAACGGTGGGAGGAAGCGAGAAAAAAGCTTCGCGAGGTCGCGAAATCATATCCCTCGAGCGAGTATGTCGATGACGCGGAATACTGGTCGGCGTACGCGTTGATGCACATCGACAGGAAAAAGGCGCTCGAATCGTACGAGCGCTTCATCCAGCGCTTTCCGAAGAGCCAATATTACGATGACGCAATCGCCGATCTATCCGACCTGAAGGGCGGAGCTTTTGTCAGGGCGGCGAGCTCGGCCGGCGGTTCGACCGTATCCACAAGCAGCAGCACGCGCACGTATTCAGCCGACTCGATCGACGGGCCATGGGCCGCTTTCGCTCCACCGGAGGGCAGCGAACCGGCAGAGAGCGCCGGAGAGGCGGAGACGAAAAATCTCACTCACTGGATCGGCAGGGCAGGGGGGAAGCCGCTCATCCAGAGTGGAGGGAAGTCCAACACCTGGAATAGCAAACCGCTTTTTGGTTACCGGTTTCGAACCGGAACGCCTCCTGCCGGAATGGCTCCTGCTGCCAGACGGCTTAGCCGGGCGCTTCAACTTCAGAGCCGGGCCCTGAATGCGATACGCCTGCCGAAGAGTCTTCTGGGGACCCGGGTTCCGGTCCCGGAACTGGCTCCGGGGTGGAACGGCCGTGATGACGAGCTTGACCCGGAGACGCGCTTGAAGATGGAAGCGCTTGAGGCCCTCGGATCCGGCAAACAGGATTCGACCTCCTTTGGGGCGCTCAGAGACATCGTGCTCGACCGCTCCCAGAATCCGAAGCTGCGCATTGCCGCCATGGAACAGTTGGTCGACTTCAAGAAATACGACGTGCTCCCACTGTTCCTGGAGGCCGCGAAGAAAGATACCAGCCAGCTGATCCAGAATGCGGCAATCGATTATATCGGCATGCTGACAAACGATAAGAACCGGTCCGTCGAAACCCTGATCGAACTGTTCGACGTCATACCGCACTCCCGGAACGATCAGCGCGAAAATGTCTTCTATTCGATAGCCGAAGTCGGAAACGAGCGTGCCGTCGATTTCCTGGCCAAGGTGGCCCGAACGCACGAGAGCTACGATTTGCGCAGAGAGGCGGTGTATTATCTCGGCAGTATCGGCAGCGACCATGCGAGGGCGGCTCTCTATGAGATCCTTCAGGGGAAATAGGCTCTTCCCCCGCCGCGCGGGGTTTGTATTCATCCCCTTCTTTTCCTATGTTAGAGGCATATCTGCTGGGTTATTCTTCTGGGATCTGCGACAAAGTCGGGCTCTCAAGAATCGGCCCCGCCAATCCGGCCTGACCTACATGACCACACGAGGAGGGAATATGAAATACATCGCAACGATCGTCCTTTTCTTCTCTTGCGTTCTTGCATTCGCCCAGCCAAAGAGTAACGTCTACTCCATTTCCCCGGGGCACCCCACAGTAGGAAGTACCTTCACTGTTATCTACAATGCCTCCGCCCCAACGGCGAAACTGAGGGATGCGACGGATATCGAGCTGTACGCGCTTGTCTTCCGAAATGGAGATGATCCGCGCTTCCTCGATCTGCCGATGAAGAAGGCGGCCGATACATGGACGGCGTCCGCTACGATCACCGACAAGAACAGTTCATACATGATTTTCCGCTGCGTTTCGCGCGATGAATCTGATGAGAGTGCAGAGAATGGATTTGATGCCATGATTGCAGGAAGCGACGGGAAACCGGTGATGGGCGCGCATCAGGCTTGCGGTCTGATACTAAGTTCAGGACAGTATAATGCCTTCAGACGAACGAAGAATATGGCGCGCGCGAAGGACGAATTCGACCAAGAAATGCAATTGTACCCCCAGAACTGGCAGGCGCGGATCGACCTGCTTGGCGCGATGTATCGTAATGATCACAGCGATGAAGGCAAGGCTACCCTTAGGCCGGAAGTTGATAAAGCCTTTGAGGCGAACAAGGATAACGAAGTGGCGGTCTCCCGGATCGTCGGGTGGTATCGAACGGTTGGAGATAGTGCGAAAGCCGAAATGATCGAGAAAGGGGCGATCGCAAACAAGCCGAACGGCTCTGTTGCGCGCCAATCGCGCTGGGCGCACATCATGGAGGAGCAGGATGCTGGCAAGCGAGTGCCGCAGATTTTACAATATCTCAAAGAGTATACTGACCTCGACAAGAAGGAGATGAGAACCAAGCTCCTGGGATTGTATGATGCATACCATGGAGCAAAGGAGAATGACAAGGCAGCGGATGTTTTGTCACGGATCGAGAATACGTCCTGGGACTGGTGGAATGGGTTGGCGTGGGACTTGATCGACAAGGGTGAAGATTTGGACAAAGCCGTAGTCTGGGCCCGCAAGGGGGTCGACCTAAGCAGAACGCCTGATCCCGACGCAAAAAGATATTATGCCACCCTTGATGATTGGGAGCGCGGCAGGAAATATGGAACCGGATCGGTTCTCGATACGTATGCATACGGGCTCTTCAAGCTCGGGAAGACGGAGGAGGCCGAAAAGAGCTATGCCGAGGCGTATCAACTTATGAATGGAGACGCTGCAGAGGTAAACGGGCGTTACATGGAGTGCATGATTAAAAACGGGCACTTCGATCGTGCCTATGAGGTGGGAATTGACCGCGTCAGGAAGGGCAAAAGCGACGACAAGTTGATCAGCGTATTGAAAATTGCGTTTGCTGAAAAAGAGGGTTCAACGGACTCCTTCGCGAAGCTGACCGATGAGAAACAGAAAAAGTTCGAAAATGTACTCGCCGATGCGGGAAAGGCGAACCGCGAGTCGGCGATGAAGAAAGCTCTCGAAGGCCGGCTCAGCAAACCCTCGGTCGATTTTACGCTCAACGATCTATCCGGAAAACCGGTTACGCTCTCGAGTCTGAAAGGAAAAATCGTCGTGGTCGATTTCTGGGCCACCTGGTGCGGCCCATGCAAGGCATCGTTTCCCTACTTGCAGAAAGTTCATGAAAAATACAGGAACAACGAGAACGTGGTTTTTCTCGCCGTCGACACCTGGGAGCACGAGAAGGATATTCCCGCCACCGTGGAGAACGCCAAGAAATTCATGGCGGAGCATAAGTACACGTTCCCTGTCGTGTTCGATGTGCTCACGGGAAAAAAGGTTGCCGAAAAGTACGAGGTCGAGGGGATTCCGACGAAGTTTATCATCGATAAGAAGGGCAATGTCGCTTTCAAGAGTATCGGGTTCAGCGGGCCGGACATGGAGGATGAGCTGATAGCCCAGATCGAGCTTTTGCTGGGCGAAAGAAGCTGATCCGTAAACCGGTGCCTGGCGCCGGGAGATAACCCGCAGTCAATCTTCAATTCGAGCATTCCAGGTTTCCGATCTGATGCGGCGGCTCCTCATAATTGTGGTAATCTCCGTCCTTCCAGCACTTTCTGCCAGGGCGGGAGATAATCCCCGCAGTGTGCGCGCGGAGCGTGTGGATACTGCACCACGGATCGACGGCGTGCTTGATGAGGCTGTGTGGAGACTCGCGGAGCCGGCAAAAGATTTCATTCAGCGTGATCCCGAAGAAGGGAAACCTGCATCCGAGCGGTCTGAAATCCGGGTCTTGTACGACGACGAAGCCCTCTATTTCGGATGCATGTTTTACGACTCCGAACCCGGTAAGATCGTTGCGCGCCTCACCCGCCGCGACAACCAGATCGAATCCGACGGGGCATCGATTCGCATCGACCCCTACCACGATCACCAGACGGGAGTAAATTTCTCGTTCAACGCAGCCGGGGTCAGGGTAGATATTCTGGAGTCGGAGGACGGAGACCGGACCGATGATTCGTGGGACCCCGTCTGGTACGTGCAGACGCGGCTCACAAACGAGGGGTGGTGCGCTGAAATAAAAATTCCATTCCACATCCTCCGATACCGGACAACTCTCTCCGATACGGCCGAAAATATCTGGGGCATTAACTTTCTGCGATACATCAGCCGGAAACAGGAGACTGAGCGCTGGGCATTTACGCCGAAGAGGGAGAGCGGGTTCATCTCGCACTACGGCCACTTGCTCGGACTGCGCCGCCTTCCCGACGCACGGCAGATCGAAGCGCTTCCGTTCGTTACGAGCAAACAACGTTACGATCCCGCGTCGAACTTTGCCGCGAGCCGCCGGCAGTTTCTCGGTAATGCAGGCCTCGACCTCAAGTACGGTTTGTCGAGCAATTTCACACTCGACGCCACGGTGAATCCCGACTTCGGACAAGTGGAGGCGGATCCAAACGTTCTCAATCTCACCACCTTCGAGACATTTTATCCCGAGAAGCGCCCGTTCTTCATCGAAGGAACGCAAATTATTCATTTCACCACCTTCGGCGACGATCGCGGGCCGGGCCTTTTCTATTCGAGGCGAATCGGAAGGGCAATTTTGCCCTTCGAGGTATCTGTCCCGGCCGGAGGGAGGATCGAGGATCTGCCTCAACAGACCGCAATTCTCGGGGCGGCCAAGCTCACAGGAAGGACCAACGGGGGCCTCTCACTGGGCATGATGCAGGCGTTCACTCCCGAAGAGAGCGCCGTGATTGTCGATTCGGCGGGAAACCGTTCGGAACAAGTCCTCGAGCCCTTCGCGCACTACGCCGTCATCCGCCTGAAGCAAGACGTGCTCGACAATTCAAACGTGGAAATGATCGCCACCTCCACGTCGAAGCGAGGCAGTGCGCCCGCGTTTACCACCGGATACGACTGGAACCTGAAGTTCGGCCGGAACACCTATCTTTTGAACGGGTTTCTCGCATTCTCACAATCGACGAACCCAGACAAGGAGCGGATCACGGGGGAGGCCGGAAAGCTGGCATACTCGAAAATCGCGGGTGAGCACTGGCTCTGGACACTCTCAACCGACTTCACATCGAGTCACTATAATATAGACGATGTCGGCTTTTTCTTCAGCCCCGACGATATCGGAACCGTCGCGTCGGTTACCTATAAGGAAGACGCGCCTGCCGCGGTTGTCCGATCGTACAACGCGGGAGTATTCTATCATCATCGTCACATCTTCGAGGGAGCGAATATCATCAGGCAGGTCACCCTCAGCGCCAACTTCCTTTTTTCAAACTACTGGGGTCTGAGCGCAAGCGCCGGCACGGACTTCGGGCTCTACGACAGCCGCGAGACGAGAGGAAACGGCCTTTACCTCAAGCCCGTCAACCACATGAGCAACGTCTCTCTCTCATCGGATCAGCGGGGCAGCGTCGTCCTTTCGCTCAGCCAGCAACTCGGATGGGACGAAAAACAAAAACGTCTGGTGGGGGGCGGGATGGGCGTCAACATGAAGCCCATCCCGTGGATGGAGTGGAACATCAGCGCGGACTTTCAACGCATCCGGCTGCAGGAGGCGTGGGTCGATAACATCGCGGCATCGGGGACGACCGAGAGCATTTTCGGCGACCGCAGCACGGACCAGGCGAACTTCACCGTCCGCAGCACCATTACGTTCACCCGCGAACTCACGCTCCAATTGTACGGTCAGCTCTTCCTCGCCAAAGGCCATTACGAAAACCTCCGGCGGCTGGTCGGAACGTCGGATTTCGCGGCGCCCGATCTATACCATCAGAACCCGGACTTCAACAGGCAGTTCTTCAACACCAACGTCGTGCTCAGGTGGGAGTACCTTCCCGGCAGCACGCTGTTTCTCGTCTGGTCGCAGGCCCGCACCAGCAGAAGCGGCGAATACTTCTCGACGTTCGGAAATGATTT
>VBOC01000080.1:2732-7198 GCA_005877655.1 Ignavibacteria bacterium | reverse complement strand
AAATGGTATAATAAATAAGTCATCCCGCCATCCCTAACATGGGTGACGGGATTTTTTTATTCACCCGGAGCGCATGAAAAAACCGTTTCGCGACCGCGTTAAAGAAGGACCCATCGTCGGCGACGGCGCCATGGGAACGCTGCTCGATCTGTATGGGTTTGTGGAGCTCCCCCATGAGCTCCGGAACATCAAAAACCCCGACGTCGTCGAGCGGGTGCACCGCGAATACATCGCCGCGGGTTCCGAAATAATCGAAACCAACACGTTCTCCGCCAACCGCCTCCGCCTTACCCAGTTTCACCTCCAGACCAGCCTCCGGGACATCAATCTCCGGGGAGTCGAAATCGCGCGTCAGGCCGCCGGAGAAAGCGTCTATGTCGCGGGCTCGGTGGGCCCGACCGGAATGCTCCTCGAACCGATCGGAAAGATCAAACGACAGAAGGCGAAAGACGCGTTCAAGGAGCAGATCGAGCTCCTGATTCAGGGGGGCGTCGATTTGATCATGCTCGAGACATTCGTCAGCCTTCAGGAACTCGACGACGCCCTGGAAGTCGCGAAGAGCCTGACCGATCTTCCGATCGTCGCGCAGAAAGCGTTCGCCGAGGACGGCTCGATCCTCAGCGGTTCGTTCCCGATCGATGTCATCAACCATCTGATCGATCAGGGAGCAGACGTCGTCGGGGCCAATTGCACGGTCGGCCCCCAGCGGATGTTCTCGATCATCCGGAATGTCCATAAGGACGGCGTCATCCTCTCGGCCCAGCCCGCGGCGGGCATTCCCACGCTTCTCAACGGCCGCTCGATCTACCACACGACACCGGCATACCTCGCTTCGTACGCGCGCGAGCTCGTCGAATCCGGCGTGACGCTCATCGGCGCGTGCTGCGGCTCGACGCCCGAGCACATCCGGGCGATTGCGGAAACCGTCAAGGGACTCAAGGTCGGCCATTCGCTGCCGAGAGCGGAGGCGAAATCTCGGGAAAAGAGCACGACCGAACCGGAGCCGAAATACTATGTGGAGGCATCCCGCTGGTCGAGGTTCTCGCGGAACGTCGGTAAGAAATTCATGACCACCGTCGAACTCGTCGACGCCGTCAATATCACCGAGGGGGCACGCGCGCGGCTCCGCATGAGCTCGATAGCAATTTCGTTTCAGATCCAGCAGCGCGTTGGGATCGAAGCGATGTGCCACCGGGCGTCGCGCGACCACAACCTGATCGGCCTGCAGGCGGAACTGTTGGGCGCCTACACCATCGGCATCCGGAATGTCTTGTGCATTACGGGAGATCCGGCGGGGATCGGCGACTATCCCCAGGCTTCGTCGGTGTTCGACGTCGACGCGGTGGGCCTGATCCGCGCGGTGCATTCGATGAATCAGGGAATCGATATCATGGGCAATTCCATCGGAGAGCCCACGTCGTTCTACATCGCCTGCGCCGCGAATCCGAGCGCCGACGATCTCGACGCCGAAATCGTCAAGCTTGAAAAAAAGGCGGAGGCCGGGGCGGACATATTTTTCACCCAGCCCATCTTCGAAATGAAGACGCTGGAGGAATTTCTCCGGCGCACACAGCACCTGAAAATCCCGGTGATGCTTGGGATCATACCGCTCCGCAGCTTCAAGCACGCGGATTTCCTGCATAATGAAGTGCCCGGGATGCGCATCCCTGATAAACTGCGAGAGACGATGCGCAGTGCGGGATCGGAAGCGGCCAAGGTTGGCGTCCGGCTCTCGATGGACTTTATCAAAGAAGCGAAATCATGCGTCGCCGGACTTTATATGATGCCGCCGTTTCAGAAATATCACATCGTGGACGATCTTTTGAGTGTCTTGTAGATGGCGGACCCGGAGAAACAAAAAGCCGGCCTGGTTGACGTCTGCCACCGCATCTACGCACGCGGGTTCGTCACGGCGACCGACGGCAACGTGAGTCTGCGCCTTGAAAATGGAAATTTTCTCACGACGCGGACGTCGGTCAATAAGGGCATGGTGACAGTCGACGATCTTGTGGAAGTTGGGCCGGATGGCGAGCCGGTCACTAAGACCCTTCGCCCGTCGACCGAGCTTGGCATGCATCTCTTTATCTACCGCGAACGGCCGGACGTCTCTGCCGTGGTACATGCGCATCCGACCTACGCCACCGGATTCGCGGCCGCCCGCCAGCCCCTGACCGATTGCCTCTTTCCCGAGGTTATCGTCGGACTCGGCGCCATTCCCCTTGCAGCGTATGCCACCCCTTCCACTGCGGAGGTGGCCGAATCGCTTGCGCCGCATGTAAAGAACGCCGATGCAATTCTCCTCTCGAATCACGGCGTGGTAACGTACGGAACCGACATCTACGATGCTTACTACAAAATGGAAAAGGTTGAGCATGCCGCCCACATTACATTTGTAGCCCGGATGCTCGGCGGCGAGAAAGCGCTCTCAGAAGAAGACGTCCGGCGGCTTCGCGAGATCAGCCAGCAGTCCTACGGAAAGGATTTCTCGGGCAAAGTCGCCTGCCGGACGGGAGAGACGGCGGAGACAAGTCCGGTCACCCCGACGGATGAGGAGATTCGGGAGATCGTGAGGGAGATGATCAGCCATAAGAAGTGATATTCAACTCCAAGAAGTGATAATTGGCCACAAGAACACCTGATCGGCCTCGAATCGAGATGATCGGCCAGATAAAGTGAAGATCAGCTGCACAAAGACCTGGGACACAAACGGGAAAACGGGTGGCGGGTAAGCTAAGGGTGGGTGTAGTCTTCGGCGGGCGCTCAGCGGAGCACGAAGTTTCACTCGTCTCCGCCGCTTCCGTGATAAACGCCCTCGACAAGAACAAGTACGAGGTCGTGCCGATCGGCATCACATCCGGTGGAAGGTGGCTCAGTTCGGCCGGCGCTCTCAAGCTGTTGAAAGACGGGAGGAATCTGAACAATGAACCCGAAAAAATCATCCTGCCGGATCCCGGACGGAAAGGCCTCGTTGAGCTGGAAGCTCCCACGCATTCCCCGGATAAGGACCGGCTCGATGTCATTTTCCCCGTGCTCCACGGATCGCTCGGGGAAGACGGCACCGTGCAGGGTCTCTTCGAGCTTGCGGGGATTCCGTACGTCGGGGCCGGAGTCCTGGGCTCCGCGGCCGGAATGGACAAGGTCGTCACCAAGCAGCTTTGTGAACACGCCGGGATACCGGTGGCGCCCTACGTCTGGTTCTTCTCCGAGGAATTCGGATCCGATTCCAAGCGGATCGTTTCTACGATCGAGCGTAAACTGCGCTACCCTTGCTTCGTGAAACCTGCAAACCTTGGCTCGAGCGTTGGGATCTCGAAAGCCCACCGGCAGGAAGAGCTTCGACCCGCGATCCAGCTCGCGGCCGAGTACGACCGGAAGATTCTTGTCGAGAAGAGCATTGAGAATGCCCGGGAGATCGAAGTCGGAGTGCTCGGAAATGAAAACCCGATCGCCTCGGTCCCGGGAGAGGTTCTCTCCTCCAACGAGTTCTACGACTACGACGCGAAATACGTCGACGGCAAATCTACCTCGGTCATCCCCGCGCGCCTGCCCAAGCCGGTCGCGAAAAAGCTGATGGATTTCGCCGTCAGGGGATTCAAGGCGATCGACTGTGCCGGAATGGCCCGCGTTGATTTTCTGGTCAGGAAGGGGAACAACTCCGTCTATTTCAACGAGATCAATACGATTCCCGGATTTACTTCGATCAGCATGTACCCCAAGCTTTGGGAAGCATCGGGGATTCCCTATTCCCGGCTTCTCGACCGGCTGATCCAGCTCGCGGTCGAGAGGTTCCGTGCAAGGCAGCCGCTCAAGACAACATTCAAGCCCAAGGCCGATTGGTACAGGCGCGAGTGACCCCCGCCCGCCTTCTCATTTTGTAATTCGTGTCAAATCCCGTACATTACCGCCGATGGATGACCAGTATTATCGCAAGGCGCGGTCGGACGACGGCATTAGTGTCCGGTTCAAGAAAATCCTTGGAAATAAGCGAGCAGTGCTCGCCGCGCTCATCGTCGTCCCGGTTCTCTCCTTCGTCACGTTCAGCAACAAGGGCATCCTGAAGCGCGTCAGCCTGGAGCAGGAGAAGGCTGCGATGCAGGAAAAGGTCCGGGTCGCGGCTCAGGAGCAAGCCCGGCTTCAGGAGCAATCGAGACTGCTGGAGAAGGATCCCAGGGCGATCGAAAAAGTCGCCCGCGAGAAATACGGAATGATCCGGGAGGGCGAGACGGTCTACAAGGCGAGAAAAGAGAAATAGGCATCGCAGCCACCCCTCCGGAATAGAAGGACGGTGGAGAGCACGCTCAACTTCTGATCATCTCTACTCATCCCCTCCGATGGAACTGTTCGAGCACGACGACACTCCCGGCAAGTCTCCCCGGAATCCCGCCTCTGTCCCACTCGCCGAACGCGTCCGGCCCGCCCGACTCGAGGATTTTGTGGGCCAGCAACACCTCCTGGGAGAAGGATCC
>VBOC01000080.1:0-2665 GCA_005877655.1 Ignavibacteria bacterium | reverse complement strand
CGGCCCGGCAATCCGGCAACCATTTTTTTCAGTTGAACGCCGTCTCTTCGGGCGTCCAGGAAGTCCGGAGGGTGATCGAGCGAGCTGAAGCGAATCGGGCGAGGGGAAAGAAAACGCTTCTATTTATAGACGAGATTCACCGCTTCAACAAGTCGCAGCAGGACGCGCTCCTGCACAGCGTCGAGGACGGTGTCATCGCACTGATCGGCGCGACCACCGAAAACCCGTCGTTTGAAGTCATCTCCCCGCTCCTTTCCCGATGCCTGGTGTATGTACTCCATCCCCTCACGGAGGCCGAGCTCAACACTGTGCTCGATCGCGCGATAAGCTCCGACGCCATCCTGAGGGGCCAAACAGTTCGCCTGGGTGAAAAAGAGCGCTCAGCACTGATGCTCCTTGCGGCGGGGGATGCGAGGGTCATGCTCAACGGCCTCGAGAGCGCACTTCGTCTGATAAAGCCGGCTCCAGGCGGCGATCGCACCGTGACCGTTCGCGCGATTGAGGAGGCTTTCCAGAGAAGGCAGCCGAAGTATGACAAGGGCGGCGAGGAACATTATAATATCATCTCCGCATTCATCAAGAGCCTCCGCGGCAGCGATCCGGACGCGGCAGTCTACTGGCTCGCGCGGATGCTCGAAGGGGGAGAAGATCCGAAGTTTATCGCCCGGCGGATGATTATCCTCGCATCGGAAGACGTGGGGAACGCCGATCCCCACGCGCTCGTCATCGCGACGAGCTGCTTCACGGCCGTCGACTACATCGGCATGCCCGAAGCGCGCATCGTCCTGTCGCAGGCTGCCACCTATCTCGCTTCCGCGCCGAAGAGCAACGCTGCTCTCCGCGCCGTCGAGACGGCGCTCGAGGATGTCCGCCGTGCCGCGAATGATCCCGTGCCCTTGCATCTCCGGAACGCGCCGACAAGGCTCATGAAAGATCTTGAATACGGGAAGGAGTACAAGTACAGCCATGATTACGACCAGCATTTTGTCGAGCAGCAGTATCTCCCCGACAACCTCAAGGACAGGATCTACTACCGCCCGTCCGACAGCGGGACCGAGAAGTCGATCCGGGAACGGTTGAACAAATTACGGAAGGGCCGGCCGCGGTGAGCGGGAAGAAACCGTTCGCGATCGGCGTCGATCTGGGCGCCACGACGATCAAGGCGGGCGTCGTCGATCGAAAGGGAAAGATTCTCGAACAGGCCAGGTCGGATACCATGGCTGACAAGGGACCCGATGCAGTTCTCAAACAGATGATCCGGACGATCCGGGATCTCCTCTCTCGCCGCGCACAAGCGGGCTGCCTCGGAATCGGGATCGGATCGCCCGGGGTCGTAACCCCCGACGGCGTGGTGCGATATCCTCCGAACTTCTCCCAATGGAAGGAGGTCAATGTTCTCAAGAGACTTCGCAAGGCATTCCGTCTTCCGATTTTCATCGAGAATGACGCGAATGCCGCGGCGATGGGGGAGGCGGTGCATGGCGTCGCGAGAAAATACAAGGACTTCCTCTTCGTGATCTGGGGAACCGGCGTCGGCGGAGGAATCATCCTCGACCGGAAGATCTACCGGGGACCTCATGGAGGCGCGGGAGAAGTCGGCCACGTTACCATCGACTATAACGGGCCTCTTTGCAATTGCGGGAGCAGGGGATGTATCGAGAGTTTCATCGGGCAGCGATACCTCTCAAGGCGGACCAGGGAGATTCTCGAGAGCATGCCTCCGGGCAAACCCCGTTCCAAGATCAGCGAGCTTGTCGGTGGAAATCTCGACGAGATCGAGCCCTCAATCATCTCCCGGGCCGCTGAGGAGGGCGATCTGACCGCGATCGCAATCCTGCAGGAGGCGGGGGAGCTGCTCGGCTATGCGCTCGCATCGGCGCTGAACATCCTCGATCTCCGGATCGTCGTGATCGGGGGAGGGCTATCGGCGGCGCCGGACTTCGTGTTCACGGCAGTCGAAACCGGCCTTCGGTCCCGCGTGCTGCAGTCGATCAAGCCCGGAGTGCGCGTCCTCCGATCGACGCTCGGGAACGCCGCGGGGATTGTCGGCGCCGCAAGCCTTGTCCGGTGAAGGGACGCCGGTTGCTCGCTTGCACCTTCATCTTTCTTTCGCTCCTATCGCTCTCTTCCGCCGCCGGCCAGGGAATTATCAGAAATAGCAAGGTTCCGGCCCCCGCGGACACGTCGAGGCACGCCCCGTTGCGCTCCGGCGCACCTCAGTCAGCCTCGCCGCGCCCGGCTCCGCCGGGGACTGACACGCTGCGATCCGGCGCGCTGCGCCCCGACAGGTTGCGCGCCGACACATCCCGGCCCACCACGCTTCGCTCCGATACGGTCCGCTCAGACTCCGCACGCGCGGCCCTGGATTCCTCCCGCGTGAAGGGGATTGACACTCTCGTCACCTACTCCAGCACCGATTCGATTGTCTATGAATTCTACACCAAGACGATGTCGCTGTTCGGAAAAGGGCAGATAAAGTACCGGGAGTTACAACTGACTGCCGACCGGACCGACATCGACTGGAGCCGATCGGTCATGACCGCGCGGGGCATCCCCGACACTTCGGACACGACCGGCAAGAAATTCAAGGGGACGCCCGACATGAAGGACGGCAGCGAGGTCTACCACGGGCACGAGCTGAGCTATAATTTTCAGACCAAGAAGG
>VBOC01000084.1:17871-19506 GCA_005877655.1 Ignavibacteria bacterium | reverse complement strand
TTCGTGTCGTCGAATAGTTCCTTGAACGGCCCGAAGGCAGGATTCAAGTTCGAAATAAAAAGCAGGATCATTTCCTCAAGCGTGATTTCGGTGTTCGGCTTGCCGGCGGGTTTTTGCCCGAGATAGGTTTCGGGTCCCATCGCCCCTTTGTAAACGTCGCGTGGCGGGAAAAGAGCGACGAATGTCCGTAGGGTCTTCCCGACCTTCACGTCGCGCTGCTCGAGGAACCGGATCGCGCGCGCGAAAACACCGGGGTTCGCGGTTTCTTCGTACAAGGTCAGGACATAGTGGAGGATCTCGTCGATGAGCCCCATGGCGTTGAGGTGGCCGGCCTTCACGGCGCGTCCAGGAAATTTATCCGTCTCCCGCCGGGCGTTCATCTTCTGAGCGAAGAGGCGCACGGCGCGGAAATCCGGAAAGATCACATTTCCGCTTATCGAAAAGAGCTCTTCATCGAAGCGGTAGGTGTCTCGGGCCGAGGCGAGAATATGAAACTCAAATACTGCCTGATGCGTCGACCGCGTTGCCGGAGGCGGGGGAAACTTTCTTAGGAATATCTCGAGAGCCGGGGGCCCGTGCATGACCGTCACACCGCGTGGATCAACCGGTGGATGCGGGATGCCACCGCATCCGCGATCAGCTCTTCGATCCTATGCACGACGGCGTCGGGCGCGCCGTTTGCATATCTGGACTGGAGCCGCATATCGCAGACCTCGTTGACATAATCAACAACCACAAATTTCGACTTCTCCGTGAGGGCAATTTCAGACGAGAAGAAGTCCAACCCGCAAATGCCCTCGATCGTTCGCATGATGTCGCGCAGTTCCCCCAGGCCGAAACGCCGCTCGTCCTCCGGGGAAAGTTCGCTGTACCGGTGGGTGAGATCGTCCCACCAGCAAGGTATGATTTCGCCGAAGGCGCAGTAGACCCGGAACCATCCGCGGCGGCCGTCGAGATCGTTCGGAACGATGAACTGTTGCAGGAGGTACTTGTCGTTCTTGTGAAGCTGGCGGCTTTCCATTACGTCGCGGGAAGTCTTCGCGTTTAACACCACGCCCGTTCCCCCGCCCGTGGTATTGGCGGGTTTGATCACGAACGGATCTCCGATCTGACCCAGCTTCGCAGCGTCCAACTGAACCTCCTTCTGCTGGTTGAAGGGGGCGAGGATGATCGTGTACGGAACGTTGAGGCCGTGCGTGATGAATTCCAGCTGCATGGTGGCCTTGTCGATCGCGTGCTGGACCCGGAAGTGGGGATTGATAAGGTAATTCGCTGATTCCTGCATCATCCGCACAAGTGGGAGGAATGCGGGGTCTGCATCGGATGCGCGGTCATAAAATCCCTGGAACATAACCTTTCCAGTCTTGAGCTTCTCAATCGTCTCCCCCAGGTTGTGCGGATCGATTCTATATCTCGTCAGATCGCGCTTCGCGCACTCGCGCTCGATTCCCGCGACGAAATCCTCGTCGAACTCCCAGTTCCACGCTATGGCAAGCGACCAGGTTTTCATAAGTCGCCGCTCGTTGTATCCCGGCACCCGTGAAGGAGCAGGCGGCCGGTCGCGCCGGCAACCCCCGCCTCAAAACGGAAACAGGGTCCATCGCTATGTCGCCTTCGTGTGCCCACGCTAGCCGC
>VBOC01000084.1:10742-17789 GCA_005877655.1 Ignavibacteria bacterium | reverse complement strand
TTTTCGAACGGTGCAACAACCGATGGCGTATTGGCATTCGAGCCATACCACCAGAACCAGTCGGAACCTTCCGCAGCATACATCTCCTCCCATGCTTTCCATTGATACCAGGGTTTCGTTCCGGAGGCAGGCGCGCCGGAGCCCGGATCGGGAGCGGCAAGTCCGGAATTCGCAAGATCCTTGCGCGCCGCGATGAGATACTCCCACGCCCGGTTCTTCTCCCCGCTCCCGATCCACGTGCTGAAATTCGCGTTAATCCAGGATCCGGGATACAGCCGTTCCAACCGCTTCATCGAAGAGACGGGATGCGCAGGGATGCCCCGCGACTCGTTTCCGAGAATATACTCAGACATCGTCGCTGTCATAACCTTCCGCTCTGCGCCGAGCACGCTCAGCTCGCCGTAGAGTGAACGAAGAAACTCCTTCCCATCATTATCGTACCGGTACCATTCCCATGCATTCTCTCCGTCCACGATGACCGTGACAAGCCGGTCGGTTTCTCCGGCGGGAGGCATACGCTTCAGGAGATCGGCAATAAAATCGTTCGCTGCATCCCTGCCCCGGTAATGCTGGTACGTGAAGCCGATCTTGTCCGAGAGCTCCGTATCGCGAAAGCCGATTGCCACATCCTCATCGACTCCCCTCCCGGCATTATAGGGCTGGTGTTTCGGCAGCCCCTGCGGCAGGGAGTGTGCGAGGATTTTTTCGTCCGTAGCAATCCACCGGATCCCGTTCTTGCAGAAGAGTGTGGCCGAGTCCTGCGATACCGATCCCTCCGCGGGCCACATGCCCGAGGGGCGGCGGCCGAACAGTTCCGTGAAATACTGAACCGCTTTTGCCACCTGCACGTCCGCATCTTCGGGATGGGTGAAGCGGGAGGGCATCGGATCGTTCGGCTGACAGGTTTTTGCGACATCGGAGTCGTAGACAAGCGGAAGGATCGGATGATAGTACGGGGTTGTGGTGATCTCAAGCTGTCCGGTCCGGCGATCGGGATCGTACATCAGTTTCCTGTGGACGGGGATGATATTCGAGAGGACTTTGTACACCTCCGCGAGAATCCGGTTGCAGTCCTCCTCCGTCACGGTTTTCTTGAGAACATAGGTGCCGTCAGGCCGCCCTCCGACGACATCCGAGAGATCGACCGCCGTGCCGTCAGTGAGCACGACCCTGCCGCTCAGAAAATCAGGGTCAAAATAGGCAAGAAAGAACCAGAATTTTATCTCCCGGAGCTCCTGCTCCGAAAGCTGCTGCCCCCTGACCCGCTTTTCCTTAAGCGCCTTGTACTGGGGGAATCTCTCGATCATGACGTCGGTAATATAGAGCGCGTTCCACGGGTTGAACACGAGCAGATTTCGGTCATCCTCATCGAAGGCGCCCGAAGGTTTGAGCAAAAGGTCGATCCAGGGGTCCGTTTTCCCCTTCCACGCCCGGAGAAAACCTCCGGCATCGACGCGATTATTACGCACGTCGACGAACTGCCGCAATCGGTCCAGGTAGTAGCATTGAAGCTGCTGCAGAAGGGAAGAGGTCAGGTTGAACGTGCAGTGAACGGCGGGAAATCCCTCCAGCATCGTCGCCATGTCGTAATAGTCCTTGGTGCCGTGCGTGCGAACCCAGGGCCCGCGAAGCTGGTCGGGCTCCGGGTCGAGGTAGAGCGGCTGGTGCTGATGCCAGATGAGATTCAGGTAGAGGGCTCCGTTCCTATCCGGCATGGTCTACCGTATGAAATAAAAATAAATCAAAACGACGGCGGCGAGAACTATTCTGTAATAGCCAAAGGGCTTGAAATCCTTCTTGCTTACATATTTGATGAACGCGGCAACGACGATCCAGGCGACGACAAACGATACCAGAAAGCCGACGGAGAGAACAGCGAGTTGAGCCCCCGTCAATGCGAGCCCGCCCTTGTACAGGGAAAATGCCGATGCGGCTATCATCGTCGGAACGGCGAGAAAAAATGAAAACTCGACGGCAACCACTCTGGTGCATCCGAGCAACCGCGCCCCGACAATTGTGGCGGCGGACCTTGACGTTCCGGGAATCATTGCCAGGCACTGAACGAGACCGATGAAAAGCGCGGTCTTATAAGACAACGACGATACCGAATGGACCCTCTCCGGTATCCTGATCCCCTCCAGTACGATGAGCGCGACGCCGCCGACCGCCAGGGCGACTGAAACCCCTATGGGATTGAAAAGGGCCGCCTCGATTTTCCGATGGAGCAATGCGCCGACGATCAGAGCGGGAAGTACTCCTACGATCGTTTTTTTCCAGAGATCGAAGGCTTCGCCCTTCGTGAACCCTGAAATTCCGGTCCCCGAGGGAAACAATCTTTTTCTGAACAGCACGACCACAGACAGAATTGCCCCAAGCTGTATGACGACGTCAAACATCTTTGTGAACGCCTCATCGAAGGCGATGAACTGATTGAAAAGAATCAAATGCCCCGTCGAGGAGATGGGCAGGAATTCAGTGATCCCTTCGACGATGCCCAATAAGACTGCTTTTATAAGGTCGCTCACAGGCGAACCGGAAGCCCCTTCGAGGCCACAAACTGTTTGAGTTCGCGAATCGATAATTCGCTCGGATGAGACGCGCTCGCCGCCAGCACGGCATCGGCTTCTCCGATTTTCAGCGCGTCTGCCATCTCCTCTTTAGTCCCCGTCCCCCCGGAGGCGATAACCGGCACGTTGACCCTCCAGGTGAGTTCGCGGAGAAAGTCAAGATCGAAACCGTTTTTCGTTCCCTCCCGGTCTAAAGATGTAACGAGCAATTCCCCGGCGCCGCAATCGGTCACAGTCTTCGCCCACTCGATCGCATCGACTTCCGTCTGCTCCGTTCCGCTTTTCACATCCACGACCCAACCCTCCCCCTGCCGCCGGGCCCTGACCGCTGCAACCAGGGCCTGGGGTCCGACCCATGGAGCCGCGCGAGCGAAGAGAAGCGGATCCTCGACGAACATGGAATTGAGAAAAACCTTGTCCGCTCCCGAGCTTACAAGGCGAATGATATCGTCAATGGTCAGGATTCCCCCGCCGACGCTGAGTGGAATGGCTACTCGCTTCGCCACCCGCTCGATCATCCCGAAGAACGGCGGCAGCTTTTCTTTCGAGGCGGAGACATCCAGAAGCACCAATTCATCCGCACCCTCGCCCGAGTAAATCGCCGAAAGCTCGGCGGGATCGCCAACGTCGGCAACCTTGTCGAATTTTGTCTTATTCACAACCCTGCCATCCAGAACCTCGAGACCAGCGATAATGCTGCGGGTCAGCATGAACATTCCGTCCCCGATGAACACGGCGCCTTCAGGAAGCGCGTTCCTGATAACGATGCCGGAGGCCCGCTCCCTCTCCGATGAGGGCCTATCGAGGTAATGATTTGCATAGTTTGGCAAAATTCTTGAGAAATTGAAGCCCGGTATCGCCCGATTTCTCGGGATTAAACTGGACCCCGAAATATCGGTCCTTGGAAACCGCCGCGGCAAAGCGAACCCCGCAATCCGAGACCGCCGTGGTCGACGGGCCGACGGGCACGGCGTACGAGTGGGCAAAATAAAAATATGCGGGATTTTTCAATCCCTCGAAGAGGGGATGGTTGGCGAGCAGCTGCACCTGATTCCATCCGATGTGCGGCACTTTGCAGACAGCGTGGTTCATTCTCTTCACCGTACCGGGGAGAACCTTCAGGCAGGTTGTTTCTCCTTCCTCCGAGTATGAATACAAAAGCTGCATCCCAAGACAGACTCCGAGGAAAGGAGTTTTCAGCGAGGATAGAAATGCTGTCAGGCCCTGATCGTGAAGCGACGTCATGGCTGCGGGAGCGGGGCCAATTCCCGTCAGGATGATGCCGTCGCATTTCGCCAGCTCGGTGCGTGTTCGGCCGACGGTAAAATACGCTCCAATCTGCGAGAGCGCGTTGGAAACAGATGTGACACTCCCCAATTCATAATCGACGATGCCGATCACCGGGCACCTCTAGTCGTTCGCAGCAATCTGCTTTGACTCTTCTGTGATTCGGGCGCTGATTGAAGGAATAAGCCACACCGCATACCCGTCCGGCCGCAGGGTACACTCGATGATGTCGTTGAACCGGTTTCGCACGTCATCAAGCGGCTGGCCGGAATATTCGCTGATCCATCGCTCGAATCCTTCCCTCCAGTGAATGAAGATTTGTGCCAGAAGCTTGCGATCGACTCGCAGCGTGTCGATACAGAGGTAGTTCACTTCAATCTCGGAACACCGCAGCTCCATCAGCTTCGAGGGCATCGTCCTGCCGTGCCGCAGATTTGAACCGGATCGTTGAGCAGCCTTGCCGCCGAATTCACGGAAAAATTCGTCCGCGTCGTACATGGTCGGGTGGAAGAAGAGCATGCCATAATCTTCGGCAAGAAAATAGAGCCACCCTCCGGGCCTTACCACGCGGACCATTTCCCGAATGACTTTTTGGGGTTCGGAAACCGCCTGGAGCATATGCCTGCAAAGCGCGACATCAAACCGATTGTCCTCAAACTGAATTTCCGTCGCATCTCCCTGCAGGAACGAGAGTCCCGGGTATCGGGCAGGGTCGAAGCGTTCCCGCGCCCTGAGAAGATTCACCTCCGCGAGGTCGAGTCCGACGACCTCCCGGGGAGAAAATTCCTTCACTATTCTTGATGAGATCTCACCCGTCCCGCAGCCAACGTCCAGAACCCGGAGTCCGGTCCGGTTGAAGATTTTGCGCAGGTACGGTTTTTCCTGAGGCCAGATGGCACGCGCCTGGGTCTCCAGGGTGTGCTCCATGGCCTCGTTTTCCATCGGCTCCCGCTGACCGTATGTTTTCGTCGGCATGATTGAAGTTCAGGATGAATGGCGCATCCACCATAACGTATGAAAGTTTTTGCTCTCAGACAACCCTCCATAGATTCATCGACCGGAGAGACCTGTTTTCGACTCACATACGGGTCGGAGTGTAAACGACAATTTTGTCAATTTTTAACTTGACAATACTACAAATATGTCGTATCTTCCCGAAACGGAATTATTTGCCCCTGAGCGTCTAGACAAGACATTTCGTGGAGAGCATTCACATGGAATCACCCGAACGCGAGAACAAAATCATCATCGGCATGGGAGGGTGGGAATTGCCTGCCTTCAATCAATTTTTCTATCCACCGCGGCCCAGGAAAGGATTTCGGAAGCTGGAATTCTACAGCCAATTCTTCGATTGCGTCGAGGTGAATTCAACGTTTTATAACACTTCGCTTAGCTCTGTGCATACGAACCGATGGGTGGATGACGTCGCCCAGAATAAAAACTTTCTGTTTACCGTCAAACTCTTCCGCGGATTTACGCACACCTTCGAAGCAACGCCGGGCGATGTCGACTCGATTCACAGGATGCTCAGGCCGCTGGTGGACCACGGAAGATTTGGGGGGCTCGTGATCCAGTTCCCATATCTCTTTACCAACCGGCATGAGAACCGGCTCTATCTTCTTCAGCTCAGTAAGATATTCTCGCCGTATCGGCTGTTCGTGGAAGTCCGCCATCGATCATGGTATAGTCCGTTCATGAATAATTTCTTCCAGGAAAACAGACTCCATCTGATCAATGTCGACCTCCCGCAGATAAAGCAGCACCCCCCTCTCTCCTCACTTTCCTGGTGCGGAGCGGCGTTTTTCAGAATGATGGGACGGAATTGTTCCAGCTGGAAGAACCCCTGGCGTCTTGAAGATGACGGTCGCCATGTCGTCAGCGATCGTTATCACTATTATTACAACCGGCAGGAACTCGAACATTTCCAGGCTCTGATCGAACAGGTGAAATCTATTGCAGATACGACGTTCGTCATATTCCACAATGATCCCGAGGCAAATTCACTCATCAACGGCTTTCAATTGAGGCATCTGCTCAAGCACAAACAGCGGGTTCTTGTCCCTCAGAATTTTCTCAGGTCATTTCCAGTCTTGAAACCGATCAGCTCTGCGGTTAATGTCTTTCATCCCCTTTTCTCTCAAGGATAAGATCTCCACCGTTAGCTGGCACCGCTCGGCCTGAAGTAGTAGGGAGTCCTGCGAGGAGAGAGTACCGGGCAGCTCCCGGAAATTCAGGACATCTTGCCAAACACTACCAGCAAGACCTCCAGCAGGATGAGCAGGATAATCACCCACTCGAGAATGAGGGACCGCTGGCCCTCGAGCCGTCCGATGACGAACATGCTCGAGCGGGAGATGAGCGAGACTTTCTGCTGGATGATTCTGATACGATCTTCTAGGTCAAACTCGCGTTTGAGCAGTCGGTATAATTCTTCGATGCGTTTTCCCCCCTCCCAGACGATGTCGGGGACATCGAACGCGGAGAGCGTGTAGGCGAGTTCGTGCTCGACGGCCAGGGCAAATCCCACCCTCTTGGTCAGCTCGCGCTGGCTCGCGGGAATCTTGCCCTTCGTCTGAAGCAAGCTGATGAGGTGCTCAAGTTGAGCGAGCGCATCGCCCACCAGTTTCTCGTAATACTCGACCGAGACGGAGCGGCTTAAAACCGTGCCGACGAGAAGGGCGATATCCCTGTTCAATTCCTTTACGAACAGTTCGTCCGTTCCCTCCGGCTCTCTCGGTTGCACGCCGAGGTAGAGGGAGAAATAATCCTCGCTGACCGTCTTGTTCGGGCGCTGTGCGAAGGGCATCAGTTTGTCAACGAGCCTGGCGCTCTCCTCGCGGTCGATATCGAAGAAAACGATCGAGCCGTAGTCAAAGACGGCAACCATCTTCAGGGGATCGATCTGGACAAGCAGGGGGGTGTTCTCCAACACCCTTCCTTTCAGCTCCTCCTCGAAGACCTTGCGGGCAGCATGCAGATCGTAAGCAGACGCTACGTCGAGAGCCATGACGAAGATCTTCGCCCGGCCGCCTTTCTGCAGATCCCGCTGAACTTCCGTTTCGTCCTGTCCAGCCATGCCTTTTCCCAGAAGAAAATTGAACGCCTCTTCCATGCGGCAAAACAGCAACCGTTAGCCGCTTCGGACCGGTGCCGGAGGATCTCGCTGAAAAGGGTTTTAACTGATTGAAATGCT
>VBOC01000084.1:9103-10630 GCA_005877655.1 Ignavibacteria bacterium | reverse complement strand
AGCGCCGAGCGGTTTGTGAGATCGAATGCCGGGGATGCCGTTCAAACCGTCCACGATGAGGTCGCGGCGGCGTTTGAATTCCTCAACCATGCTCTCGACGTCGCGCTGCGGCCCGGTGAGCGCTTCGACGGCGGCAATCTGCGAAAACGATGTCGTGCACGATGTGCTGTTAATCTGAAGCCTGGTAACATGTCGTGCCAATTCCTCCGGCATGACCCCGTAGCCGAGCCGCCATCCGGTCATCGCGAAGGTCTTGGAGAAGCCGTCGAGGATGATCGTCCGCTCCTGCATGCCCGGGAGCGACGCGATGCTGAAATTTCTCGTCCCGTCGTACATGATTCTCCCATAGATCTCGTCCGAAAGAACCAGGAGATCATGCTCGAGAGCCAGGTTCGCGATCGCGCGCACGGACGATTCGGTCAGAATCCCTCCTGTCGGATTGTGCGGGGCATTGAGAATGATCATCCGCGTCCTCGGAGTGATCAACCGCTTCAGGTCGGCAATGTCAAAACCGAATTCCTTTTCTTCCCTCAGCTGGAGCGCAACCGCCTTGCCCCCGACAAATTCGACCGCCGACTCGTAAATCGGAAATCCGGGATTCGGATAGATGACTTCGTCGCCTTCGTCCACGCAGGCAAGAACGGCGAAGAACATGATCGGTTTGGCGCCGGGGGTGATCACCACCTGGTCGGGCGAAACCTCGATTCCCCGCGTAGAAGCCACATGGCGCGCAATCGCCGCCCTCGCCTCCGGCAGGCCGGCCGCCGGGCCGTAATGAGTGTACCCCGCATCAAGAGCCTGCTTCGCCGCCTGTTTGATGTTCGCCGGGGTGTCGAAGTCGGGTTCCCCGATCTCGAGGTGGATAATCTTCTTGCCCTCAGCTTCGAGGGCCCTGGCTCTGCCCAGCACCTCGAAGGCCGTCTCGGTGCCGAGGCGGCGCATGCGCTCCGCGACGCGGATCATAGGAATGTGATGGAAGTTTCCAGAGAGTACGATCCCTGATTCAACGCGGGATTATTTCGTTTCTTCAACCTTCGTGTAGATGAGAATTTTCTGACCGCTTTTTTCCGCAAACGTTCCGGTCAGCTTTACCACCTTCGCGGCAAAGGGCAATAATTCATCGTTGGCCCCTTTCATGCCGGCTTTGGGAACCACGACATAGACCTTTTCGGTCTTGGCATCAAGAATTCCCACCGGAAGGCCGCCCTTGATGCAGTCGATTGCGCATTGTTTGTGTTCCTCACCCTTACCCCCCATCATTTCGGTCGTATAGCATTTTATATCGATGACCTCGCCCGTTACGGTCACCTCTTTGGCTTCCTTCTTCTTCTTGTCCTGGGCGGATGCCGCCGCGAGAACAAACAACAGAATAATCGGGACGGCGAGAACGATTTTTTTCATGGTGATTCCCTCCTGGGAATGTGAACAGATCAGTCGCTCTATCATTATACAAAAAAGATGCTAAAGCATCAATCCGCCTTTTCTTTCTCTCTGGCGACCGTCGGAATAAACGGGACGGGGCGTTCT
>VBOC01000084.1:0-9050 GCA_005877655.1 Ignavibacteria bacterium | reverse complement strand
CGGGCGCGGTTCAGGGCATCATCGATGTTTCCGAAAATATTTTCTTCCCCGATCGTCCGGATCAACCCCGACTGCTCCAGCGCGTAAAGAGGCTGCGTGTGAATGTCCGATACGATGAGAACGATGCGGTGTTTCCTGCAGCTCTTCAAAACCTGTTCCAGGACGTGAAGACCGGTGGAATCGACGGCAGGCACATTGCGCATCCGGATGATCCTGACCTTTGGCGACTTCTCCACGAGGTTCATCGCTTCCTCGAATTTGTAGGCGGCGCCGAAGAAAAACGGCCCGTTCACCTCATACACCTCCACCCCGGCGGGAACGACCCGTTTGTCGATCGCGTTCGGATCGTCAATCTCTTCTTCATCCTGAAATCCGCGCGTCACGACGCCGACATTTGTCACGAGCGCCATCCGGCGCATGAACAGGAATACCGACAGCACGACGCCGATCTCGATCGCAACCGTCAGATCGAACAGCACCGTCAGTCCGAATGTTGTGAGAAGCACGACAACGTCGCTCCTCGGGCTCCTGAGGAGGGACCGGAAGGAACGCCACTCGCTCATATTATAGGATACCACAAGCAGAATCCCGGCCAGGCAGGAGAGCGGGATCATCGTCGCCCAGCGCCCGAAAAATAGCACGATCAGGAGAAGCAGCAGCGCATGGACGATGCCGGCCACCGGGGTGCGCCCCCCGTTTTTGATGTTCGTTGCCGTACGGGCTATTGCTCCGGTTGCAGGCAAGCCGCCGAACATCGGCGAGACGACATTAGCCACACCCTGCGCGATCAACTCCATGTTGGAACGGTGCTTGCCGCCGATCATTCCATCGGCAACGACGGCCGATAGTAACGATTCGATCCCCGCGAGAAGAGCGATTGTGGTCGCGGGTTGAATAAGATTCCTAATGGTTGCGAAGTCCAGCCCCGGAATTGCGGGAGCCGGAAGAGAGGCCGAGATCGCGCCGAATCGTGTGCCGATTGTTTCGACCGGTAGGTGGAAAAGCTGAACGACCGCTGTCGAGATCAAAAGTGCCGCCAGCGATCCGGGGATTCGGTGCGAGAATCTCTGCCAGACCAATATCAGCACAACCGACCCTGTGCTGATCGCGAGCGCATAATAATTGATCGAACCCAGGTGCTGTCCGAACGCGATCAGCTTCTGGGCAAAATCGACCGGCACTGCTCCCATTTCCAGGCCGAGAAAGTCTCTGATCTGAGATGAAAAAATGATCAGGGCGATCCCGCTCGTAAAACCGACAACAACCGGATACGGAATGAATTTAATGGCGGAGCCGAATCGGGCGAATCCCATGATGATAAGGATCACTCCCGCCAGCAGCGTGGCGACGGTTAATCCGGCGACGCCGTAGGTTTGAACGATTCCGTAGACGAGCACCACGAACGCGCCGGTCGGGCCGCCGATCTGGACTCTGCTGCCCCCCAACGCCGAGATGATGAATCCTCCGATCACGGCGGTATACAGCCCTTTCTCCGGACTCACTCCGGAGGCGATGGCGAACGCGATCGACAACGGGAGTGCCACGATCCCCACAATAACCCCCGCGCCGAGATCGGAAAAAAACTGCTCGCGGGAGTAGTGCCTGAGCATCGTGAATAACTTCGGCTTTAACACAGGGCTAGGTCCGCGAGGAGAGAAGTGAGACGAGAACAATCAGGGGCCATCGCATGCCGAAGAGCATCACGCGCTTGCCAAGACCGGGCAAGAGCGTGATCTCGGCAGGCGTCGGAACTGCGACCATGGGCCCGGTACAGACGATCTACCCGGCTTTGGAATTTACAACCGTCTGCGACTATTTCAACAGTTTCGCTTGAAGTATGATGTTCACACCGGCCAGGGCCTGGGAGACCGGGCAATTCTTCTTGGCGCCTTCGGCGACCTCCTGGAACTTTTGTTCGTCAATGCCGGGCACCTGACCCTCGGTCGAGAGCTCGATTGTGGTTATCTTGAACCCCTCGCCGACCTTTTCCAGCTTTGCTCTCGCGGTGGTCGGGACCTTCTTCGGCACGAAACCGGCCTTCGCAAGCCCGTTCGAGAAAGCCATTGAAAAACAGCCTGCATGCGCGGCAGCAATGAGCTCCTCCGGATTTGTTCCCGTCCCTTCTTCGAAACGCGATGAAAATGAGTAGGCGCCCTGGAATGCGCCGCTGGAGAGCTTCATTACGCCCTTCCCCGATTTCAAATCTCCCTCCCAGACTGCATTCGCTGATCGTACAGGCATCGTCGTGTCCTTCTGTGTAAGGTTTTAAGTATCGATTGGCGCGTACAATGTATCGATTATGGGAGAAAATTCAAACTCATGGAAGTGGAAATTTGTGGCCAGGACGGGCAAGAGAGCCATTTTCCAATCCGTCAGATTAATTTCTCCGGAGATGGAGAAATTTGTTTTGAAATTGGTATAAAATGTGTTAGCTTTGATGCACTAGATTTTAGGCCATCGTACTCGCCATCATCTCAGGGGCGGGGTTCTTCAAGGAGGAGAAACTACGAAAAAAACTCTTTGGCTTCTCTTGGCAGTGGGTACAAACAAACAGATTTCCCGATAGCCATGCTATTGTGACACAAAGCCTTGCCGTATCGGGTACAAATCTCTTTGCCGGAACTTATTACGGCGGCGTCTTCCGTACCACCGACAACGGCACAAACTGGACCGCTGTTAATACCGGGTTGCCGGATCCCGAAATCTTCTCACTTGCCGCTTCGGGCACGAAGCTCTTTGCCGGGACTTATTTAGGCGTCTCTCGCTCCACCGACAACGGCACAAGCTGGACGCCCACTGGCGTGCATAACATAATCTATGCACTCACCGCTTCGGGCCCGTTTGTTTTCGCCGGGAAGCATAGCGGCGGCGTCTTTCGTTCCACCAATAACGGCACAAGCTGGACTTCGGTCAATACTGGCTTCTCAGATACCACTGTTTATTCACTCGCCATTTTAAGCCCGAATCTTGTCGTCGGGACTTATATCGGCGCCTTTCGTTCCGCCAATAACGGCGCAAGCTGGACGGCCACGAGCTTGACAAATACCTCTGTCCTGTCACTCGCCTTTGCTCCGAACGGTGCTGGTGGATCGAATCTCTTTACAACGGCACAAGCTGGACCGCCGCCGGCTTGACAGATACCACTATTCCTTCATTCGCCGTATGGGGCAATAACCTCTTCGCGGGGACTCATAATGACGGGGTCTTTCTTTCCACCGACAACGGCACAAGCTGGACCGCCACCGGCTTGACAAATGACGGTGTCTATTCACTCGCAGTTTTGGATACGAACCTCTTTGCCGGAACCGGCGAGCGGGGCGTCTGGCGACGATCTTTATTCGACATGCCTGAGGGCTCTATCGGCGGAAGGGTATTCCATGATCTCAACGGCAACGGAGTGATGGAGAGCGGAGAGAGCGGCTTAACCGGATGGACCCTCTTCCTCACTGGCACAACTCAGGAAACCACCCAAACCGACGCGAACGGAGATTATCATTTCAAGTCCCTCGTCCGGGGGACGTACACCGTACGAGAAAATTTGCCGGCAGACTGGGTACAAACCTATCCTTCCGGTAATAACGGCTATACCACCCCGCTTCCTTTTTCTGCGAATACCTCCGGCATCAATTTCGGGAATTACACTCCACATTCCGTCTCAGTCTCAAAGGCCTGGAACATGATTTCACTCCCTGTGACGGTTGCAAACGGCTTCAAGAACTCTTTGTTCCATCATGCCACATCGGGAGCATTTGCGTTCACCTCATTTGGCTATACCGCTCAGGATACCTTAAGAAATGGCGTCGGATACTGGTTAAATTTTCCTGAAAATGAAGTGGTCGCAATGGTTGGCAACGATCGTTCGACGGACACATTCATTGTTGCGGCTGGGTGGAACATGGTCGGCTCAACCACACGGCCAGTTGCTGCATCCTCAATCACTTCCGATCCCCCAGGACTCCTTACCTCGCACTTCTTTGGCTACCGGGGCGGTTACAACAGCTCCGACTCACTTATGCCGGGAGAAGGATACTGGGTAAAATCTCAGGATGCTGGAGTGCTGATCCTCTCATCCTCGGTGACGGCACCGGCAAACCGGATACGGATCGTTCTCGACCCCGAACTCCCCCCTCCTCCGCCCGGGGAAGCGAATTCGAAGAAACCAAGAATGCCAAGTGAATTCTTTCTCTCTCAGAATTTTCCTAATCCGTTTAATCCCTCAGCCAGGATCGAGTACACATTGCCCAGAGCCGCCAATGTTTCGCTCAAGGTATTCAATATGCTGGGCCAAGAGGTGAGCCGACTCGTGTATGAATACCAGGACGCCGGCTATAAGTCGGTGATATTCGACGCCAGTTCCTTGCCGAGCGGCGTCTACCTCTACCGCCTCCAGGCTGGCAGCTTTGCGGACGTGAGGAAGATGTTGTTTTTGCGCTAGGCCGGCTCGCAATCACGAAACCGGATTGCGACAATCACCCCGGACACGAGCGTCAAAAATCCGACGGCTCCGATCGCTGGGCTGAAGCCGAATGCGTCGGCAAGGACGCCCGAAAGTATCCCACCTATCGCGTACCCCAGATCTCGCCATAGACGATAGATTCCTACGGCTGATGCCCGCCACTCAGCCTGCGCGGAAGCGCCGCCGCGATGATCTCCAATGAAAATCCTCTGACACTGATCGCCATCCATATCCCGCAAGCCTGAAGCCAGAGCCCCGCTGCGATCATCCATTTCCTGCCGGCCTTATCGCTCAGGATTCCGGTGAGGACCTGCGAGATCCCCCAGACGCCGGGATAAACCGCCGCGAGAATCCCGATCTCGCGAAGATCGAAGCCAAGCGAAGAGAAAAATAGAGGAAACAGGCCCCACGCCATGCCGTCATTAAGGTTATTGACAAGACCCGCCTGGCAACAACTGAACAAATTTTTGTCTTTCCACGACGTGCGGATAAACAGCTCATGGAAGCTACTCTGTGGAAGTGGACCATGGCCTTCCGGGGCAATTGCGTCCGCGCCCGATTCCAAGCGGGGAAAATCTCTTGTCTCCCGGACGAATAGAGCTGAGAGAAGCAACCCGGCTACTGAAGCGGCCACGCCAAGGTAAAAGGGGAACGGGCGAAGTCCGAAGTTTGCCGCGATCACTGCCGACGCGTACGCAGCAACCGCGACGGCCACATAACCGGCGAACTCGTTCAATCCCGCCGCCAGGCCTCGCTGCTTTGGACCCGCCAGGTCGATCTTCATGATGACCGTCGCGGACCAGCACAGTCCCTGGCTGATCCCGAGCAGAATGTTTGCGGCAAGAATCCATGACCAGGACTCTGCACCCATTAACACGAAGGGCACGGGAATGCCGACAAGCCAGCCGGTGACGAGCACCTTCTTTCTACCGATGCGATCGGCAAGTCTTCCTGCGAACAAATTGCTGATCGCTTTTGCGAGTCCGAACGTTATGAGGAAGGAGACGATTGCCGCGTGCGATGTTATGTCAAACTCGCGCTCGCCGATGAGAGGAAGGACTGATCGCTCCATCCCCACCATCGCACCCACAAACGCATTGATAAGGACAAGGAGAGAAAACTGCGGAAGATTGGGACGGATTCCAAGCCGGGGATTTTTCGCGTTCATTTCAAAGGATGATGCATGGCGAGTTGCGGCAACGATGGTTTCCCGAGGGAACCGCGGGAGAATCAGTTAGACGAAGGCAGATAAACACCGTCATACACTGATGACGGGCTCTAACCCCGGGACGGGCGGGCTGGACTGAAGCCACCCATGTGAATCACCGGATGAGGTTTCGGCCTTCCACAAGAATTGCCGCGACGCGCTCCTTCGTCGGTGCTTCGGAATAAATCCTGACGAGTGGCTCCGTCCCCGAGAACCGGATCAGGAGCCAGCTTCCGTCTTTCAGAATATACTTGAACCCGTCGGATAGGTTTGTTGTCGCAACTTCGATCCCGGCAACCTTCTGCGGGACCTGGCCTTTTAGTTTGCTGAGAAGCCCCTCGCGCTGGCTCTCCTCGATCGTGATGTCGATTCTGTCGTAGTAGTGCGGTCCGACTTTCTCGAAAAGACGCGCCAGAAGTTGAGAAGGTTTCAGTTTCGTTTTACCCATCAGATCGAGAAAGAAGAGTCCGGCCAGGATACCGTCGCGCTCGGGAACATGCCCTCGGAACGCATAACCGCCGCTTTCCTCCCCGCCGGCGACTGCGTCGGTCTCCATCATTTTAGGGGCGACATATTTGAACCCAACGCCGGTTTCATAAACGGGCACATTGTACAACTTTCCCAAAGCATCGAGCATCGAAGTCGTGGAAAGAGTCTTGACGATCGCGCCGCGCATGCCGCGGGTTTCCAGGAGGTACATCGCAAGCAACGCATAGACGCGGAGCTGATCGACGAATGCGCCGTTTTCGTCGCCGATGCCGACGCGATCGGCATCCCCGTCGGTGATGATCACGACATCGGCACCGGCCTTTTTCCCTTTTGCGAGGCCCGCATCGACATTGGGCGGGATCGGCTCAGGTCTGCTCATCTCCGGGAACGCGGGGTTCCGTTCGCTGTGAATCTCGATGACCTCCGCCTTGCCTCCGGAGAGGAGCCGCGGAAACCAGCCGGCTCCGTTCCCCCACATCGGATCGACAAGTATTTTCATGCCGGACTGCCGTATCGGCTCGAGATCGATCATTCGGTGAAGTTGCTCAAGGTACTCGGGATCGGGATCGAACTGTTTGATGATGCCCGAAGAAACCGCCTCGGCAAATTTCACGCGTTTGACCGATGTTATATCAGCGGGGATAAGCTGTTCAATCTGTTTCAAGCCGTCTGGAGCGATTGCTCCGCCGGTCTCGTCCCGAACTTTGAAGCCGTTATCGGTCGGGGGGTTGTGGCTGGCGGTGATATTAATCGCTCCGATCGCCCCCCGTGCCTTCACACTATAGGAAATTTCCGGTGTGGGTACTCCTCCTCCGCAGAAGTGCACATGTATTCCGTTGCCAGCGAGCACTTCGGCCGCGGCCGCCGCAAAATGTTCCGAGCTGAACCGCCGGTCTCCGCCGATCACCACGCCGCGCGATAACCGGTCGGGCGAATACTTTTTCAGCAAATAAGTCGCAAACCCCTGGGCACACCGGCGGACGTTGTCAAAGGTGTAATCTTCGGCGATTCTTGCACGCCACCCGTCGGTCCCGAAGGTGATCACTGAACCCATTCATTCCCTATATAATTGAAAGACATAAACGGGACTCTCTCAAAGCCTCCAAAAGGCCCATTAGATTACTGAATTTTGACTTTAGATCCAAAAGTATTTAGGTTTATATGAAGAAAACAGATCATGCCCGATGGTCAACGAGTCTCTAATATTTGACGAAGAAAAAACGAGGCAGCTCATACTCTATCTTGCTTCCAAGGCGGACATTGGCAAGACGAAGCTTATGAGGCTGTTATATCTCATCGATTTTACGGCGTACGAGAAGACCGGAAAATCGATCACCAATGACACTTACGAACATTCGACATTGGGGCCTGTGCCAAGGAAGATTTGGAAACAATGTGATGAGCTACTACCGGCGATAGCAAATCGAGTTTCAGAAGCGCGGCCGGCCGGAAAGTACATCCGGTCAGTTCCAAGAAAAAATCCAGATCTGTCCATTTTCACCCAAACTGAACGAGAGGTTATTGACGGCATTGTTAAGCAGTACGGGACAAAAATTGAGCAAGAACTTGGCGACATGGTGCGTGGCGAATTCCCGTACAGGCTCACAAAGAAGGATGAGGTTATTCCCTATTACCTTGCAACCTATCGCAACCACAAAAAACTCACACCCGCACAAATCAAGAAACTCCGGGCCGATAAGGGTTACATGAAACGGCTTCGCGACGCATATAAGCTATTTAAGAAAGAACAATCGCGCCAAGACGCCGTCTGAATGCCAATTCAATATCAGTTTGACTACTCCAGACAGGCTGTCCTGTTTTTGGAGGAAAGAATTGATGAGGAAGACGCCTACAGCGATTCGATAAGAATTTTTGAAGATTTAGTCATCCGATATCCAAAGATCGGCGATCCCCTCGACAAACCACCCCTCGTCATTCGACGCTTGCTGGTTAGAATTCCCAACCTCCGAGAGCTGGCATTCTACTATGTAATCAAAGGGAAAAGGATAGAAGTGTTTAGAGTCGGGTATGCGGAAGAGACGCCCTTATAGTAAAGCCCCCTCAAGAGCCGTCAAAGGAATCCACGTCTCAGAACGCACCCAGCCCCGGGAAGATTGCGTTTGTCGCCAGTTCCTCCTCAATCCGCAGTAGCTGGTTGTACTTCGCGACGCGGTCTGTGCGGCTCGCGGAGCCGGTTTTGATCTGGCCGGCATTGGTCGCCACCGCCAGGTCGGCGATCGTCGTATCCTCGGTCTCACCGGAGCGATGACTGAGAACGGTCGTATACCCCGAACGCTTCGCCATCTCGATGCAATCGAGCGTTTCAGTCAGTGTGCCGATCTGATTGACTTTAATAAGAATCGAGTTGGCAATTCCCCGTTCGATCCCCTTGGCAAGGATCTCCGTATTTGTCGCGAACAGATCGTCTCCTACGAGCTGAATTTTGTCGCCGAGTGAATCGGTCAGAAGTTTCCACCCGTCCCAGTCGTTCTCCGCCATTCCGTCCTCGATCGAAATGATCGGGTACTGTTTGACCCATCCTTCATAGAACTTCAGCATTTGCTCCGGCGTTTTGGCGGACTTGTCGGATTTCGCGAACACGTACCTTTTCTTTTCGAAAAACTCGCTTGCAGCGGGATCGAGCGCCAGATAGATATCCTTTCCGGGCTTCATTCCGGCCTTTTCGATCGCCTCCAAAATGACTTCAATCGCTTCTTCGTTCGATTTGAGATCGGGGGCAAATCCCCCTTCGTCGCCGACAGAGGTATTGTATCCTTTTTTCTTAAGCACCGACTTCAGGGAATGGAACGTTTCCGTCCCCATCCGCAGCGCCTCCGCAAAATTAACTGCATCGACGGGAACGACCATGAACTCCTGAAAGTCCACGTTGTTATCCGC
>VBOC01000077.1 GCA_005877655.1 Ignavibacteria bacterium | reverse complement strand
TGGTCATCAACATGTTCGCGGAGCGCCTGCAGAGGGATGGAGCCGCCGCATGATCAATGAGCGTTATACGATTCTTGGGATGATCGGTAAGGGAGGCGCCGGCGAGGTGTTTCTCGCCGAAGACACTCTCTCAGGAAATCGAATCGCCTTGAAATTGCTTTCACTCTCTCGGCGCGTCGAGGAAAATTCCATCGGCAAAGAATTCTCAGTGCTCGCCGATTTATCCCATCCCAACCTTGTCAGGGTTTTCGATTTTGGAACAGTCACCCGTACCGATGAACCCCGGTACGCCGGAAGGCTTTTTTATACGATGGAGCATCTTGACGGCGAGGACGCCCTCGGCTACTTCGAGGCGATCGCAACCGGAAGCCGGAGGGTTGAACTGTTGGAGGAACTCTGCATTCAGACGCTCGGTGTACTGGATTATATCCACCGGCAGGGAGTTATCCACTTCGACGTCAAACCGCATAATGTTCTTATTCTTCCGTCGAAGGAGGCGCGAGTCCTGACCGTCAAGCTGACCGATTTTGGGTTCAGCACACGGACCGTCGAGATGGTGGACCTGCCGTTGCGCGGTACACTCGAGTACACCGCGCCGGAAATCGTGCAGGGGCATTCGATCGATCAGCGCGCTGATTTGTATTCTCTTGGTGTCACATTATTCCATCTCTGGACCGGACATTGCCCCTTTGAGGCCGGCTCACCCGTCGATCTTCTCAAAAAAACCTTGTCGGAGCCGCTCCCCGAGATCCCGACTGTGGGGGGTGTGGAGTCTAAACTGCCGGAAATCATCGGAGCCCTGTGCCAGAAAAATCCCGATAAAAGGCCCGCCTCGGCCCGCGAGGCCCTACTTCGACTCATCTCAAAGAAGCACGAACAGAGCGTCAAGCGTGCGATGTATATTGACCGGGGGGCCCTGTTCGTGGGCCGGTCGGACGAGAAGCGGATCGTCACCGATATGCTCGACGGCCTGCAGGGGACAAAGCGCGCGTTCATTAAACCGCTCCTGATCGCCGGGCCTGAGGGAATTGGAAAATCCGCGCTCCTCTCCCAGATCAAGCGAGAGGCGCGCGAGCGGGGGATTCTCGTACTCGAATCGCGCGTCCGGCAAGGTCCCTTCGAATCGATGATGCCCGTTCTCCGCCAGCTTGCCGCAGAGTTTCGGACGCGCACTCTTGCCGAAACGACGGACACCTCGAGTCCCGGGAAGCCCATCGGGAGCAGGGCTACGCCGGGATTGCCAAATAGCATGCCCTCACAGCCCGCAGCGGGCGGCCCGCAACGCCAGAGGGAAGATTACAAAACGTTTCTCCAGAGCGCTTCGACCGCACTGCCCTTTCTTCTCCTTGTCGACGATCTGGACGAGATTGACGAGAGTTCACGCGAAACAATTTGCGATCTCGGCCGCAGCCCGCGGGAGGGCGGAATGGTGATCATCGCGAGTGTCTCGCATGAGCCGGGCGACCCGATATTGGGCGCCGATGCGGAGCGGATCGTCCTGCCCGAGCTTTCGATTGAGGACGTCCTGACGATGCTGCGATTATCATTCGGCGAGGAACTGGCCTCGAATGGGATCGCCGAGAGGATCCATCGACTCTATGGAGGAGTACCCGCCATGATCGTCGAAGCGGCGGCCTCGGCGGCCGGGGCCCTGCCGATTGCGGTTCTTACTGACCCGATGCGGAAGAACGAAACCGCAACGACGTTCGAAGAATTTCTCTCGATCAAATTTGAACAGCGTTTTGGCGGAAGGTACCGGATGCTTGACCGCGAGCAACAGCGGCTCGTGGAATTTCTCTCGTGCTTCGAGACAGTTCCGTCTGCGGATACGCTGGGGCGTGTTGTTTCTCTTGATAAAGAAGAACTCGAACGATTACTGGTTTCACTCGAGCGGGAGGGATACCTTCTGGCGACAGGAGAGCCAAAGCGACGGTATTCCTTGCGTCATCTGAAACTGCGCCAGTCTGTTTACGATTCGCTCAGAGAACAACGGCAACTTCATGCGGCAATCGCCGAAACAATCGCCTCGAGAGTCCCGCCGGCCGATTGGATCGATATCGGCGAGCTCGGCCGGCAGTATGAATTATCCGGCGGCCTGGAAAATGCATGCTCGCGATATGCCTCGGCTTCGGATGCGGCATACGCAAGCGGCGCCTTTGCCGAAGCGCTGACGCTTGTGAAGAAAGCACTTGCCTGCTCGAGCCAGGAACGCTCCGATGAGCATGCCCTGCTGCTCGTCAGGCTCGCCGAGGCCTATGTCGGATTAGGCTCCGACAGCGAGAGCGTTTCTGCGTATGGGCAACTGCTTGCGATGTTACCGGAAACCGATGCCCGGCGCGCGGGGATCCATACTGCGGTCGGAAAATCATTTGCCCGTCTCGGGAAGCCTGGCGACGCGGTCGGTCACTTCGAAGCAGCACTCTCCTCGGCGCCGGGTGAAAAGGATCGCTTCGAGATTCAGCAGGAGATTATTTCTCTAAAGATTGCCGAAGGCAATTTCGAGGAGGCCGTCAAGCTGATCCTGCGCCAGAAGGAGTTTGCCGCCGCACAAACAGACCGCGAGCTGCTCGCGCTGGTGGAAACGGATTTGGGCATCGCCGAGTTCTTCCGGGGAAATTTTCAGGATTCGCTCGGATCGTTTACAACCGCACTGGAAATCTATGAGCTGCACAACGAGGTAAAAACGATCGATGCGCTCAATAATATCGGAAATGTCCTGAGCGCGATGAGAGATTTTCGGGGCGCCCTGGTAAAGTGGGAGGACGCGCTTGAACGCTGCGACGATCAAGGGACTCCATACCAGCGCGGCCAAATCCTCAATAATATGGGCATCGCGCATTTCAAGCTGGAGGAATACCGGGAGGCGGCATCGCATTATGAACAGGCCAAGGAGATCTTCGACGGATTAAAATCCCGGCGAGGGAGCGCGTTTGCCTTGACAAACCTCGGCGAGGTGACGTTTGCCGAAGGGGAGTACGAGCAGACGTTGAACTATTGGACGCAATCGTACGCGCTGTATGATGAGATGCACGACTCCGAAGGCATGGCGCAAATGCTGCTTGGGTTTGTCCAGCTCCACATCGCCCTGGAAAACGTCGGCCTGGCGGGCCGGAAGCTCGATGAGGCCGAGCGTCTGATTCAGGAATTTCGCCTCCCGACGTTCGGGGGTTTGGTATCCTACCTGCGCGGCTTGTGCCTGCAACAGGTGAACCGGGGTGAGCAGGCGCTCGCGGCGTTCAGGGCGGCAGAATCTGCCTTTCAGCAGGAAGGATCCTTCACCGGGGGAACGGAATCGGCAAGGGACAAGTGGCTGCTGTCGCGCCTCCGGCAGGCGGAGGTCTTCCACGAGATGCGGCTTGGGGAACGCGCCGCAGGGTTGCTCAAGGAGCTCCTCGACGAACATCCGGATGAACTCTCACCCCGGCTTGAGGCCGAGATCAGATATCGCCTCGGCATCGTTGCGCGCGAGTGCCCCGACCTGATCGGTGAAAAGGCGCTGGTTTGCTTCCGGGAAGGGCTTGCCCTGATCCGGGACGATCACCTCTCGGAATTGAGCTGGAAAATCTCGTTTGCGCTCGGGGAGGAATACGCGAGGCGGGGAAACAGCGAAAAAGCCAGAGAGCACTATCGAAACACAAAGTTGGTGCTCGATTACTTCATCTCGAAGTTCAGCTCCGATGACCTGCGCGCCCAGTATGTCGGGTCCGGCTCGCGCGCGCCGGTCATCACGGCGCTCGGATCGTGCCTGTTGCCGGCGGGGGGTGAGCCATGACGACGGCACGGAACAAATTCGGCATCCTGCTCTGCGGAAAGAAGGAATTGATGGAACGTGTCCGCAAATTGATCATGGCTTCCGATGAGATTCATCTCCAGTTTGCATCGACGCCAAAATTCCTGACAGGGAGGGTTATGTTCCGCGTGCCGCATATCGTGCTGCTCGACGCCTCGTTCGACCGCGAGCTGCTGGTCGAGGTTCTCGGAACATTTCGCCAGCAATTCCCGCACGTCCCCGTGTTCGCCATTGCGACATCCGCCGATCACCGCGATGTCGTCGAATTGATGAAATGCGGCGCGACCGATTGCCGACGATTGCAAGAGACTGGCGGACGACGTCAAGGAGCGACTTGACGGATGGCGCATCGAGCGAAGCCAGAAACGGTTTCTTCAGCTCCAACAGCGAGCCTATGACTTCAATCAGATAATCGGAAATTCGCCTACCCTCATCGAAGTGCTGGCGCGCGCAAAGAAGGTGATTGAGAATCCAACTCTCACGGTGCTCATCACAGGAGAAACCGGGACCGGGAAGGAGCTTCTCGCGCGTGCCATTCATTACAATGGAAATTCGAGCAGCAGCCCGTTTGTGGATATTGCCTGCTCTGCGCTTCCGGAAACCCTGCTTGAATCCGAGCTGTTCGGGTTCGAGAGAGGCGCATTTACCGACGCGCGCGAGAAAAAGGTGGGGCTCTTCGAACTTGCGGGGGACGGCAGCATCTTCCTCGATGAGATCGGGGACATTACGCTTGCCATGCAATCGAAGCTCCTCAAAGTCATCGAAAGCCGCACCATGCGGCGTCTCGGCGGGCTGCAGGATATTCCGGTCAGGGCACGCATCATTGCCGCGACGAGCGTCGATTTCGCGAGCAAAGTCAAAGCCGGGAGTTTCCGGAAAGACCTGTATCACCGGCTCAACATCATGCCGCTTCAGATTCCCGCGCTGAGAGAGCGAAGAGAAGATATTCCCATGCTGGTGAAAACCTTCATCGATTTATTTAATAAACTCTATACGAAGAAGATCAAGAGCGTTACGCCGGATGTCATGCAGCTCCTGATGGAACATGAGTGGGAAGGAAATATCCGAGAATTGAAACACAGTATCGAGCGCGCTGACACCGACTCCTTGACCCCCGAACATGACTTTTCTCTTGTCGTGCCGCTCACGGAGGCATCGATTGAAGAGGTCCAGCGGAAATTGGCGCTCAAGGTCCTGGAATTTGTGCGCGGAAACAAAAGGAAAGCGGCGTACATTCTGCGTGTTTCGAGGCCCCGGCTTGATCGAATCCTCAAGAACGGGTCGGACTGACCGCTCGCCCGCGATTCGGATTGTTACACCCCGTGTTGCCAATCACTCGATAACGTACACGTCAGACCCCCCGTTTTTTTTCAAATTCCCCGATTCGCGGCTTCTGTGTCGGGCCTCACAATGAGTCGTGCACTCACCGCCGGCGCCATGAACCTACTGAAGGCCAAAACCGGCTAAGCGCTTCGTTCTTACCTCTTGTCAGCGTGGCCCGATAGTTGTCGCTCTTTCCTTAAATGCCATCAGGGACTATACTTCAGCCATCATGGAGAGAGAAATGAATATTCGCAGCCTCATCTATAAGTCCATATTCGTCGCGCTCTTGATTCTGGCCGTGATGCAATCTGTGCCTTCGGAGACGAGCCAGCCCACCGGCAACAGCGGCAGCACCGTTGACAACCTCAATTTCATCACGCTCCCAAGGCCGCTGCTCTGGCCGGTTCCGGCGAGCGCACGCACTGCGTCGGGAACGATCTCCGCCGCAAACGGGGGAACGGTGAACCTTAGCTACAGCTACCTGGGACCCCTGATATTACCTATCACGGTCAAGGCGACGCTGACCGTTCCACCCGGCGCGGTTCAACAAAATACCACGATCACGATGACGATGGATCAGTCGCGCGTGCTTGTCTATTTCGCGCCCGATGGCCTTGCGTTCAGCAAACCCGCTCTCCTTGATGTCAAGGTGACCGGGCTTACTCTGTCGAACCTTCTCTTTGGTCAACAGGCCGGTTGCTATTGGTACGATCCCAACCAGCAAGTTTGGGTACAAATGCCCGCCCAGAGCATCGTCTCGGACCTCCTGCACCTGACGTTTGTCGCTCAGAGTGCTCAGGTCCCTCATTTTTCGCGGTATGGGTTCGGGCGATAGCGAAATCGTTACGGTCATAGTCTTGATGAGAAATCCGTTCATACGGCAAGCATGAGGAGTACGAAGATGAAAACTTTCACGATGGTGCTCGCGGTTCTTGGGGTGGTGGCTATGAATATGACGGGATGCGGCGAGAGAGCCGGTCTATTAGAATCGGCCGCCGTCAAGAGGTCGCCGCAAATGGTCACTCACCCGGGGCCCGTGGCCTTGCAGAAAATCATTCCGGTCTCCCAACTCATCACCGCAGATAGCGGAGGGACGGTAAAACTCTCGTATGATAACGGGCAGATCCAAAGGCATTTTACCATCGATGCCAGCCTTGTGTTCGCGCCGCACGCGGTGGACAGGGATATTGTCGTCACCATGAGCCTGGACGATTCGTTGCTCGTCCTCAATTTTATCCCCGCGATGGCGTTCAACATTCCCGCCCAACTGCAGGTCAAGGCCGCAGGCCTGAGTCTTTCAGCCACCGCAGCAAGCGGAGCGTATAAGCTCTTCTGGTACAATCCACTCACGAGTACGTGGGTTGAGATGCCCGCGCAAAGCATCAGCGTAGCGCCGGCGGCCGGCTCGCTTGAATGCATCAACGGTACGATTCCGCACTTCTCCCAGTACGGGTTCGGCCGAATTTTCGATATCATCACCGACTCGTTGAGTCTCCTGCCGCCCGTGACGGTCCATCACTAAGCACCGCTCGCGGCAGGAATGGTATGATCGGAACCAATACAAACTGATCGCGCACTGATGAACAAGGACGAAAAGCGAAAAGGCGTGAATCGACAGATGAAGACAAGAAGAGAAGAAATCGTCGATGGAGATATTCTTTCTCTGGTGAGGAATTTTTGCGGCCCGAGGGTCGTCTCGAAATTTATCGCCGACCAAAAATCCGGTTACAAGATGGAGCGGCGCGTGCTGAATCAGATCAACGGTCAAGCCGGCCCGGGTGCGTTGGCGCCGGAGCTGTCGCTCAACGGCGGTATGTCGTATGACCATCTGATGACCCTGTGCAGGCAGAATCTCAACGATGAGGAGTATCAGGGCATGCTGCTCGGTATCGGCAATATCTTCAAGCAGCACGGCAGACTCGATAAAGCAGAACAGATCTACGGCATGGTTATCGGTTACGCCCGGAAAGCGAATCATTCGGACTACGTGGCGGAGGCGCTCTTGCGCAGAGGCGAGGTCTATTCGCTTCAGGCTCGTTGGGTCCAGGCTACGCACGATCTCGATTCGAGCCGGCAACTATTCCTAAAGTCGAACAACAGTGTGGCGGTCGCGAGAATCGATAATATTTTCGGGGCAAACGACGCCGAGCAGGGGCACATCAGGAAAGCTGAACAGTGGTTCGCCAGGGCACTCCGCCGCTTCGAACAGTCAAAGCAGAAACCGATGACCGGCACGGTTCTGATGAACCTCGGAATTGTGAAAAACATCGCAGGCAACTGGGATGAGGCATTGAGCTACTACCGCCGGGCGCTCCCCTTTTTCCAGGAGGCCGGAGATCTGACCCGGATAGCGGAGCTTCGGCACAACATGGGCATGTCCTATTATTCCAAGGCCAATTATCAGGAAGCGATCCGGGAGTTCGACAAGAGTCTGGTCTTCTCTCAACAGCTCTACAATCCCAGATTGATCGGGTTAGCGGAGCTCGGAAAGGCGACCGCCTATTTTCGCTTGAACGACCAACCTCTTGCGCTGGTGTTTTGCAATCAGGCCCTGGAGCATTTCACGGCGGTAAACTCCCGCTTGTGCATCGCCGATGGATATAAACTCAAGGGGATGATATTCAGGGAGATGAAGGAATACAATCTTGCGGAAACGTATTTTCAATCGAGTCTGCTCATCAATGAAGAGCATTCGAATCTATTGAATCTTGCCGAAACGCATCATGAAATCAGCATCATGCACCGGCAGCGCCGGCGGAGAAAAGCCGCCAATACTTCGTTCCGGACAGCCTTGAAGTATTTCAAGAGCGTGGGGGCGGGGAGCGATGTCATTCGCACGCAGGCGAGACTAAGCAGGAGGGAGAGCGCATGAGGTTGAACGAGCTATTGAATCAGCATCAGATCGCGAAACCGGGAAGCGGGCGCGCGGGAAGCGGTCGTCCGGCGGCTCCGCACGGCGCCAAGGAGGGAAGCCTCCCGGATCTGGATACGGTACTAAGCGTCAT
>VBOC01000005.1:45971-48173 GCA_005877655.1 Ignavibacteria bacterium | reverse complement strand
CGATCGAGGTCCAGCTCCGGCGCGCCAGGAAGACCGAGAAGCTGAAAACCCTCGCAACGGAGCTTCGGCAATCGCTCGCCCCGACGGACAGCCTTCAGAAAATTTCACTGAAGAGGCGCGATCTCGCCGTTCAGCACCTCCAGCCCTTCACGCTTGGCGGCTTCATACCGGGCATCGGACGCGACCTCGGCTTTATCGGCGGAATCGTAAATCTCAAAGCCGGTGAGATTTCAAAACCGATCGAAGGACAGCGCGGCGTGTACCTTGCAAAAATGTTGAGCAAAACCCCCTTCGACTCCGCCGCCTACAACGGTCAGAAAGAGAGCCTTCGGACGCAAATGCTATCCGAAAAGAGAAGCAGATTCTTTTCTGAATGGTCGGATCAGTTGAAAAAATCAGCCGAAATCGTCGATAACCGGGAACAGTTCTACAAGTAAGTCCCTTTATAATCCTGAATGAAGGAGATTAACGGTGCACCGCATCAGGATTGCCGCGTTCAGCCTGTTCGTCCTCGCCTTAAACGCCTCGCCGGCGCAGGAACGGATCAATAGCGTCGAGCTCTTCGGCACGTTTATCGGCTCATCCAAACTGTTCCACCACCCCGAGGACTCCGATGAACTTGTTCGAAGCCAGTTTCTCCCCCTCAACAATATCTTCAGCGCAGGTGCAGATGTCCGGCACATCATCGAGGAGTTCCGCATCCAGGTCGGTGTCAGCGTGGAATATATCTCGAAGACCGACGTCATTTCAATACCCCTCTCCTCATCCGGATCAGTGCCCGTTCGGGACGGGTTCACGGCTATCCCGGTTGAACTCTCGGGGTATTTCTTCATCCCGCTGGGCGACGAGAAGATCCGCTTCTACATGGGCGGCGGCGGCGGTGCGTACTTTGGCACCCGGCGATATACGTTCGCGGGAGCCGATGCTGTCCCGGTGGAACGCAACATCGGATACGGGATTCACGTGCTGAGCGGCGCACAATATGCGCTGGGAGAGGCAGTCTCACTGCGGAGTGAATTAAAATTCCGCGACGTCCAGTTCGAAACCACCAACAGGTTTGAACAGCTTTCCACGACCTATCTCGGCCGGACGATTCTCCTCGATCAGACACCCCTTCGATCCCGGATCAATATTGATGGAATGACCCTGACGCTCGGGCTTGTTCTTCGCTTCTGAATCATGGGCTCCCGGCGGAAGAATCTCATTTATCTGACCGGCTTCATGGGCAGCGGCAAGAGCACGATCGCGCCGATCCTCGCGAACACTCTCGGATACAGCTACCGCGACATCGACTCGGAGATCGAACTCGCCACCGGCAAACGGGTTTCCGAGCTTTTCACCGACCATGGGGAAAAATACTTTCGTGACGTCGAGCGCAGGCTCTTGCAGGAGGCGAGCCGGCTCCAGGGCTGCATTATCTCGCTGGGCGGGGGGACGATTGCAAACGAGATCAATCTTCAAATTGTGAAATCATCCGGCGTCCTGATTTATCTGGCTGCGACTGTGGACCAGATCATGCGCCGCGTCCGGAATAAGTCAAACAGGCCGTTGCTCCTGACGCCCGACGGCGAACGCCTCAGCGAGGACGCTCTGCAGCGACGGATCGCGATCTTGTTGAGGGAGCGAATCCCTTATTACGAACAAGCTGATGTAACGGTTGTCACCGGCGATCAGCCCGTCGGGTTGACGATCGATAAGATAGTGCGGTCGATCAACGGGCTCGTCGAGTAGCCCTCCTGTGCGAACAATCCCGATCGAACTCGGGGACCGCAGCTACCCTGTTTATCTCGGAACGGGAATCCTCTCCGGGATTTCCGAGATTTTCTCCCGTCACCGGGCTGCCCCCTCCATCGCAATCGTCTCCGACCGGAATGTTGCCCGCATCCACCTCCCGCAACTTTTGGATTCCCTTCAGCGTACTGAATTCAAGATCCTGTCTATCGTCGTTCCTCCGAATGAGCCGCAGAAATCACTTGCGACGGCAGAGAAGGTTATCTCGAGGCTTCTCCGGAACGGGCACTCCCCTAACGCGCCGATCGTCGCATTCGGCGGAGGGGTTGTGGGGGATCTGGTAGGATTCGTGTCGGCAACCTACAGGCGGGGAACCCCCCTCATCCACATCCCGACGACGCTGCTTGCCCAGGTGGAAAGCTCCATCGGAGGCAAGGTGGCCGTCAACCAGGCCTACGTAAAGAATGCCAT
>VBOC01000005.1:43194-45910 GCA_005877655.1 Ignavibacteria bacterium | reverse complement strand
GGCGAGATACTCAAGTATGCAATACTCGATCAACAGATCTTCTCCTTCATCGATGCTCACCTCGACTCCATTCTGGGGCTCGATCACGGGATTCTTGAAGAGACGATCGCCCGCTGCAATGCGTTCAAGGCGAGATTGATTTCAGAAGATGAGCGGGAGACAAGCCGTGATGGCGGGAGGATGGTCTTGAATCTCGGGCACCGGATCGGTCATGCGCTTGAGCAGCTTTCGAAATTCAAATTGCACCATGGCGAAGCGGTCCTCATCGGCTTACGGTGGGAACTCGCGTTCGCGAAGCAATTGCGGGTGATAACCCCGCACGATTTCGATAGAATCTCTGCGCTCCTTGGCCGCGTCAAATTTCGGCCCGATTTGAAGTTCCTCCGTTTGAAGGCGCTCATGGGAGTTCTCTTCGGGCGTAACGGCAAGGCCCGATTCGTTCTTCCGGAATCGCTCGGAAAAGTCAGGGTTGTCGATTCGGTGGCATCCCCTTTTATCGAGTCTCTCCTGAAGAAGTTGGCGCCGTAAAATGTTCAACATGGCATTTCAAGTGGTGTCTATTTGTACCGTCTACAGGCCGGCACCTTTGTCGAAACGACGAAACTCATATTGCTTCGATAACGTGAAACTGCCACCAGCTCTCACTCGCCTTCTCGCTCGTGGCGTGGCCTGCGATCACCGCCGTGCCGGCATTCGTTGTCGCGCTCGTCCCGGCTGCCCTTCTATCTCGAACGCTGCGCCATCCTTCCAGCCTTGAACGATACCCGCAAGTCGGTTCCCTTTTGAGAGCGGTCGAGCCCTCCTTGATGTTTCGCCCCTTTCCTCCTCCGCGGGTTTCTTCCTCCCTGAGCGTTCCGTCCGAACGAGGAGTTCTCCGGTGTCTCAATTCCCTCAGAGGCACTAGTAAGTTCTGAGTACCCTTCTAGAGTAATCTCGGTAGTTTTCAAAATACATCAGTTACCGGATTGCGGATTTCGTATCCTTTCCATACCCTAACGAGGAGAGGAATTCCTACCAGGGTTCCAGGGAGTCAGCGGGTCGGGTACTACTAGGCGTTCAGGGACGGCCAACTTTCGGGGGGAGGCGCGGAGCCGGGGGTAGAGAGTTTCCGCGGCAATAAATAGAGTGTCGAGAAACTGTGTGGAGGGGACTACCATGAGTAGACTCGATCGTTGTGGACTCGCTTTAATCACTGTTTTGGCAATCGCGATAGGTCAATCGCGGGCTCAAACGGACTCTCTCAAGGGCCGTGTCTTCGACGAGCAATCGGGCACGCCTCTTGTAGGCGCAAACATCTACCTCGAGAAAACATCCTACGGCGCCGCCTCGGACTCAAAGGGCGCCTACGTCATCCCAAACATCCCTCCCGGCACATACTCACTCGCCGTCAGTTACGTCGGGTACGAGCAGTTCCGCCAGGAGCTTGCCATCAGGGCAGGCGAGACCCAGACCGTCGACATTCGGTTGCGCCCCAGCCCGGTAACGCTCAATCCGATCGTTGTAACGGCGATCGGCACCCAGGAGCAACGGGAGCGGCTTGGCGTATCGGTTTCCAGTATAACGGGCCAGAGAATTGCGAACGCCGGCGGACACGATATCATCTCAAACATCGCAGGACTCGCGCCGGGTATTAATACGACCGAGACAACGGGAGATCCGGGCTCTGCAACACGAATCGTACTGCGAGGTCCGCGTTCCCTCCAGAATGATAACCAGCCCCTCATCATTGTCGACGGGGTGCCCGTCTTCATGACAACCCAGTACACCGGAGCCTCAACCGGCGGCACCGCCGCGATTTCGAGGGCTGTCGATATCAATCCCGATGACATAAAAGAAATGGAAGTTTATAAGGGCCCGTCTGCGGCCTCGCTGTGGGGTTCGCGCGCCGCAAACGGCGTTATCGCGATCACGACAAAAACAGGCAGACAGACTGCCGACCGGAAACTGAGCGTCTCCGTCCGGTCGCGGTCGTATACGGACGAGCTCCTCCACCCCGTTTCTCTTCAGACCAGATTTGGCCAGGGCGTGGGAGGACAATACGGGTTTAACAGCTCTGCGAGTTGGGGGGACCCCATCTTTCTGAGACCCGGCGGAGCCGATTCGTTAACGCGGCCCAGCTATCCGTATTCTAAGATCGCCGCAAAACGATCCACTCGGACGTACGATCACTCGACTGAACTTTTTCGTAGACCGGTCACTTGGGATTACGGCGTTGACTTGAATGGAGGAGATGAATGGGGAGATTTCTATTTGAACGTAAGCCGGCTCTCCCAGGAGGGAATCATTTTGTCGAATTCGGACCTCGGACGGACGTCGTTTCGGGGAAGCGCCACACGCCACTTTGCGGAGAACGTGACCGCCCGCGTGACAGCCTCATACGTGAAAACCGCCACCGATCGCATCCAACAGGGATCCAATATCTCGGGACTCCTGCTCGGAGCATATCGCACGCCGCCCGATTTCAACAACGAGCCCTATCTTGTCGACTACACCGCCCCGGACGGCACGGTGACATACGGATGGCAGCGAACATACCGCAATGGCGAAGGAAACCCGGCATTGAGCACCGGCTATGACAATCCGTTCTTTACCATCAATAAAGTACCGACGAATGCTTCCACTGACCGGCTTCTTGGAACCGGCGAGGTTTCCTACGACGCCGCAAAATGGTTGAACGTCCTGTACCGGGTGGGAGCAGATTACTATACCGACCGTG
>VBOC01000005.1:0-42882 GCA_005877655.1 Ignavibacteria bacterium | reverse complement strand
GGGCGGTCACCTCGCAGTATCAGGTCAATTCCGATCTAATGGGCAAGGCAACCGGCGAAATCAATGATGACCTTGACGGGTCGCTCCTGCTCGGATTCCACCTGGGTCACCAGCAACTCGATCAGACATCCGTTACTGCGTCGCGCTTCGTTCTCTATGATGCTCCGATCACCTTTGCAAATGCGCTCGACTATACGCCGACGGAGAGCCAGTCGATTATTCGAACAGCCGCCTTGTACGGCGAGTTCGACGTCAACATGCTGAAACAGGTGTTCTTCAGGCTCACGGGGCGGGGCGAAAGCGCATCGACCTATGGTCCGAACGTGCCCCAGACCTACTTCTATCCCGCTGCAAACCTTGCCTGGCTATTCACAAAGCTTCCTGTCCTGAAGGATAATGCGATCATCAGCTTTGGCAAGGTCAGGGTGGCATACGGTGCTGCTGCCAACCAGCCTGGCGCCTATCTGACAAAAACGTATTTCACGTATGCTTCCCCGGGCAACGGCTGGGGCGAGGCACTCTACGGCTCGTACTATAACGGGGCCTTTCTCCGATCGGACCAGCGCGGCAATGCGGAGCTGAAGCCCGAAGTGACGAAAGAAACTGAATTTGGAGTCGACCTGCGATTCTTTTCCGATCGTCTGTCGTTGAGCGCCACGCGATATTTCAACACAACCACCGATGCCGTTCTCGGGCTCTCCATCGCTCCCTCCTCCGGCTTTGCCTCGTACGTGGGGAATGCGGCCAGAATCAAGAACACCGGGACGGAATTTCAGATTATCGCCGACTGGTTGCGCGTGCATCCTTTTTCGTGGACTTCGACGCTCAACTTCTCCCATAACCGGAACGAGGTCACCGACATGGGGGGCGTGCAGTCAGTTTTCCTCAACGGGTTCACCGATCCGAGTTCCCGGGCGGTCCTGAATCAGCCCCTTGGCGTCCTCTATGGCACGCGCTGGGCCCGAAAAACAGACGGGAGTCTCAATCTCGATCCGAATGCCTTCCCAAGAACTGATGCAAACCCGGGCGTCCTGGGTGATCCCAATCCCAGGTATCGAATGGGAATCATCAACACGCTGCGATACGGTAGACTCGCCCTGAATGTTCTCGTCGACGTCAAGGCGGGAGGAGATGTCTGGAACGGAACGAAAGGCGCACTGTACTTCTTTGGAACCGCCGGCGACCAGAATTGGTGGACTACGGTGAGCGGTTCGCAGGCTGCGACGTTGAAAAATTACGGCGGTCTGACGCTTGAACAGGTGAGATCGAGGGGATCCAGATCCGTTGTGGTGAATTCCGACGGCAGCTATTCGTTCCGGGGGTACCTGCGGAACTTCGGGGGCGGCGACGTGATTATCGACGAATCATATTTCCGGTCCGGCCCCGGATCCGGATTCACCGGACCCGCAGAACAATTTATCGAGGATGGGAGTTTCGTGCGTCTGCGGGATGTAACGTTGTCCTATACGTTTCCGCTGGAGATGTTCGGTGTTCAGAACCTGACTCTCAGCCTTACCGGGCGCAATCTGAAAACGTGGACAAACTATACCGGGAACGACCCGGAAACGAATCTCACCGGACCGTCCAACGGTCAGGGCTTGGATTACTTCAACAACCCGACGGTCCGCAGCTGGATCGTCTCACTTCAACTTGAATACTAACGGAGGCCGGCCATGAAAACATCTTCCATCCTCCTCTTGATCCTGCTCGTGATTGCCGGCATCGCCGGATGCGAGAAGTTCACGAGCGGTTATGACACCAATCCGCTCTTACCCACCACCGCGACGGTCCAGAACAATTTTCTGGGCGCGCAGCTCGGGTATGACGCGTTTGCCGAGGGCTTCCCGGCATACCTCTCGGCCATCTGGGCCGATCAGGCCCACGGAGCCCAGCGGCAATTCGGGGCGTACGAATCGTATAACGTCAATGCGCAGGATTTTGGGAATGACTGGAGGCTGGCCTATACGACTGTCCTCGGAAACCTCCGGATCGTCGAGGCCAATCCCCGGACAAACAACAATCTGCGGGGCGCGTGCGAGATTCTCGAGGGGTTGCACATGGGAACGGTCGCAGCGCTCTGGGGAGATGTTCCTTATTCCCAGGCTGCTCAACCCGAAAAGACGTTGACCCCGAAGTACGATCCCCAGCTTTCTGTGTACGATGGCGTGCTGGCGGTTCTCGACAAGGGAATCTCTGATCTTTTGTCGCAGCAGGCCGCCCTTACGATGGATGCCTTTTCGTATAAGGGAAGCGCGTCGCAATGGCTGAAGCTCGGTCATTCCGCCAAAGCGCGCTATCTCATGCACAAAGCACGATCGATGGGTTACAGCGCGGCGGTCCTCAATTCCGTCGTCACGGAGGCCCAGGCAGGTATTCTCGCCACGAGCGGGTCCGACGATCTTCTCATGCCGCACGGCCAGGCCTACAACGGGAACATGAATCTCTGGTACTCATTCCTGGTGAACGACCGCAGCGGGTACATGGACGCAGCGGGCAACTTCGCATTGAAGCTGATGAAGAGCCGGCGTTTCGACGGAAAAAGCGACGAGTCGGGAAGAGCGGCGTATTATTTCAGCCCCGACGGTTCGGATTTGAATTATACGACTACGGGCGCGTACGGGATCGCACAGTCGTATCCGTTTTTCCGCGCATCGGAGACTCAATTGTTGATTGCTGAAGCAAATGCCCGCCTGAACCCGGGAACCGTGGATGCCGGCGCGATCGCTGCCCTGAACAACGCGCGGCATTACGCGAACACGGTTTTTAAGAATGCCTCACAGGACTTTGCTGCCGCAGATTTCGCCACTCCGGCTGCTCTTATGCAGGCTGTCTTCAACGAAGAGTATGTCGCGCTCATGCACCAGGTTGAGGCCTGGAATTTCCTCCGCCGGATCGATTATGCAATATCGTACTCCGACTCGCTTGGCGCGGCGCACGCCATAACTCCGAAACAAGGGACGGTGTTTCCCCAGCGCTTCGTTTATTCGGTTGATGAGGTGAACGCCAATCCGAATACACCCGCGCAGTCCGCAAACTCCCAGTTTGTGAAAACGCCGGCGAACAGATGACGCCCCCGCTCGCGGGGCTCTGAACTTCGAGCTCATAAGCCATCGCGCGTCTTCATGTAGGATGCCGCCTCACGGAAAGGAGATGAAGACATGGATCTCTCACCCGCCAAAGCGCTTGCAGTGTTGATGGCCGCGCAGGTTTTTCTAAGCCCTCCTGGATCAGCATTTCAAAATCCCACCGGACTCATAAAGGATCGCGAGAATCTTCGATCTGCTCTGATAGAAAGGCTCATGAAGAACGGGAGGGGCGTGTGTGACCTCCCGCCGGTCCAGGCGGAAGGGAAACCCCCGGGCACCATCGCAGACGAGAGGTCGCCAAGCTGGATGGCGGCCTATTCATCGAATTTAGCGCTCCCAGGCGATGTTGCGACCGCAGTGGAGGTCGATCGAATGAGCAATGTCTACGTCACCGGTTTCAGCTACTCATCCGCCACCCACCATGATCTTGCGACGGTTAAGTACGACTCCCGGGGCAACCTTCAATGGATCGCGCGCTTCGTGAGCCCTGAAGATTCGGGAGTATACCCGCAGGGAATTCACGTTGACGAGAAAGGAAATGTCTACGTCGCAGGATACACGTATGACCGAAAGACCCTCATCACTGAGTGTGTCACGGTCACGTACGACTCATCGGGCGCACAGAGGTGGGCTGTCCGGTACCGTGGTCCGGGAAATTCGAGCGGCGCGACAGCTCTCGCGCTCGATCAAGAAGGAAGCGTTTACATCACCGGCTGGACCCTTGATAAGAGCTGTGCGGCGGAATACGGGACAATCAAGTATGATTCCTACGGCGACATGCGCTGGATTGCGGAATACGGGGGATATAATTCGGAGAATACTGCCAGAGCGCTCGTCGTCGACAACGCCGGCAATGTGTATGTCACAGGCGTCGGCTGTTGTGCCGGATGCAGGGGGAACTGGTGCGCGACAGTCAAATATAATTCTTCGGGGGCGCAGATATGGGCCAAATCCTACGCTGTTATTGGCGGTCCTCCCTCGAGCAGCGTGGCTAACGCCATCGCCGTCGGCGGGAACAGAAGCATTTATGTCATGGGATGGACCGATAACTACCAGGGCAACGGCTACATAACGTTGAGATACGATTCATCAGGTCGCGAGCAGTGGGTTGCACGATACAAAGGTCCGGCCAATTCGAGAAATTCCCCGGTCGGCCTCAAAATTGATCCGCTTGAAAACGTGTATGTGACCGGGACGAGCTGGGTTCCGGGAACCGGCTCGGCCTTTGCAACGGTGAAGTACGATTCATCAGGCAAAGAGCGATGGGTCGCTCGCTACAGCTACCAGGGGAGCTCCGACAACGCGGCGGCGGGTATCGCCCTCGATCATATCGGAAACGTTTATGTTACGGGGATGAGCGGAGGTTCGGGGATGACAAACGAATTCGCGACAGTCAGGTATACTCCGTGGGGACTGCAGGTTTGGGAAGCGCGATTCGGGGCTCCGGGATACGCTTCGAATGATGCGAATGCAATTGCCGTCACGCCCGGAGGCGATGTTTTCGTGACCGGCGGGTCTTCGACGCGAGGCGGGCATGTCGTATACATGACAGTCGGGTACTCGCATCCGTCCGTCACGGATGTCGACATGCGCACCACCGTCTTCCCGCGGGCGTACACCTTGGAACAGAATTATCCCAATCCCTTCAATCCCTCGACCGAGATTTCGTACACGATTCCTTCGGCGGACTTCGTGACGCTGAGAGTCTATGATCCGACCGGCAGGGAGATAGCTACGCTGGTGAGTGGACATCGGCCCGCCGGTACATACAAGGTTCCATTCGAGGCCTCCAAGCTTCCCAGCGGTGTCTATTTCTACCGTCTAAAGGCTGGCAGCTTTGTCGAAACGAAGAAACTCATATTAATCCGATGACGAATAAATGGGCTCAACCTGGCAACTGGACTGTGGAGCAGTCATGGGCGCCCCGGCAATGGAAAATCAATCAGCGAGGTGAACCCGAAGTCGCTTGCCTAGCGCCCTTGCATATTTTCCTAAAGTCGATAGACGAATGTCCTCGGAATGGTTCTCGATGCGCGAGATGGCGGATTTTTTTGTCCGGAGTTTGCGTGCGATCGCTTCTTGAGTGATACCAGCCTTTTCTCTCGCCTGCCGGAGCATCACACTGAACTCAAACGCATCGTAACCTGATTCGAAATCCTGAGCATACTTTGAGCTCCGTTTTTTTCGACCTCGTATGTACCGTTCCACGTCACTCATGACTGATTCCTCCTCCGCAGATAATCTGTCCGCCGTTGACTCGCCAGTTTCTTAAAATACTGACCCGGGACCATCTCAAGCCGCTCAACCAGTCGTAGGACCCACGTCACTTTCTGGGCATCTCGTTCTGGCAGCGAGTCCAGAAACTCCCCCGCAGGACATTTTCCCGCGGGAGTTCGGTAGAATTGAATTGTGCGTGCGAAGGAAGTTAACATATTTGTGAACAATTCTCAAGACGGCGCGACAGCATAAAATAAAAATGCCCCGGCGAGTACCCAACCGGGACATTTTGACTAAAAGAAGGATGCGTGCCCCGCACATCCTTCTTCGCCTCCCCATGGAAACCCCTGATCCGAGGGCCCCACGGTTTTCAATTCCTTTGCGACGACCGCCCGCGTCCACCCGGCGGCCATTCACTTCCGGGGTGCAGGTCTAAGATAATTCAGTAAAGGGGAATGAGCAATAGGGGAAAACCTGACTTTCAGGTTCGAAATCCCTCGGGAGAGAATGCTGATTAGGAGGGGAGGTGCCGCAACTCTTCGAATTCGTCGCTTTCGACAGTATCGAAGAATTCGCGGTGCAAGCTCGTGACGGCGCCGGGCACGGAGTGATCGTCGACCACAATGCAGAGACTCGATGGGGAGGCTCCGAAGGAAATCGCGGCAACAGGGTATTCGGAGACCGACCGGAACAACCGTTCCATAAATTTCGGCACCGCCCGGATATTCGATCCGACCATTGAGATGATCCCCTTTCCCTCCTCGAGATCGACCGATCCGACCTCCTTCAGGCCCTGAACGATGCTCGGAAGTTCGTGGGATTGGTCCAGGACGATCGAGAGGCCGTACTCGGAGGACGCAGTCAGGGACGCGGAGGCCCCATGTTTCGTGAGAATATTATAGACATGATCCCAGAAAATGTACTGACCATAGCGATGTTTCGGGACGACAGCGAGGATGGCCATGTTTCGCTTGTAGGCGATCGACTTCACAAGCGGCGTCCCCGACGAGTTCATCGAGGTGATCAGGCTCCCGGAGAGCTCCGACCGGCGGGAATTATAAACATGAATCGGGACATTACGTTCGACGGCGGGCAGGATCGTCTTTGGATGCAGCACCTTGGCGCCAAAATAGGAGAGGTCGAAGGCCTCGGCGAACGACAAGGTTTTCACTTTCTTGGGGGAGGCGACGACCGTCGGGTCGGAGGTCAGGATCCCGTCGACGTCCGTCCAGATCTGGATATCCTCGACACCGAGCACCGAGCCGATAACCGATGCGGAATAATCGGAACTTTCACGGCCCATCGTAGTCCGGTGTCCCGAACGGGTCACGCCGATGAAGCCCTGGGTCACGGGGACGGTCCTCTGCTCGATCAAGGGCATGATCACTTCGGGCAGCCGGGTCTCAAGAAGCTCCATATCCGGGGATGCCGAATTGTAACGGTCGTCCGTGACCATGAATTCCCTTGTGTCGATCCACCGCGAAGCCACGCCGTTTTCTTCGAGCGCGACAGCGACGATTCGTGAAGAGAGCAACTCTCCGTAGGAATAAATGGTGTCGAGGGCACGCGGGGTCAATTCACGCAGGATCGCCAATCCCTTGATCATCTCTTCCAGCTCACCGAGCGACGCGGAAATGGTCTTGCGCAGGTTTTGGCATCGCTGCTGATCCTTGATCAACGCATCGGTCATCGCAATGTGTCGCTCGAACAATGCGAGCAGGGCACTCCGTGCGTCCCCCGTCCTCCCATCGGCCGCCAGTCTGCCGGCGCGTTCGAGCATGTTGGTCGCCTGCGCAATCGCGGAGATGACGACGATCGGCTTCCGGTCGAGACGGGCCTTAACGATCTTGACGACGTTTTCGACGGCGTGCGCGTCCTGGGTCGACGTGCCGCCGAACTTCATCACGATCATCGCTGCAGCTTTAAAAACAGAAACCCCTCGCCATTACGCAGAGGGGCTTTTCGAATACCTGCGTTTCGTCCCTTGCTATCCCTGAACATCCCTCCTCATTTCATGGTGAAGAAACTTATCCTTCCTTCTCTTGTTGATGAGGAAGACCAGATAGAGGAAGACAGCCCCGATCAGCAGGCCGACGATGACGACATTTAAGCCGAGAAACTCTACGGTTTGCATCTTCCGCTTGTTTTTCCTGACGATTGAATTGCGCCTGAAAGCAGGCGCGCACAAAAGACTACGAACGTTCCTCCCGCGAGTTTCAATGATGCCAGACAGGTAAGAGTGCCCGGGCGAGCGCGCCGCCGATCATGAAAGCCGGCCGGAGGGGTGGCTGCTGGACAGTCCAGTATACACATCCCCCGCCACTATTGCAAGGTTAAAATGGCCGCTCGATGCAATGCGAGGCGATCAGCTTGTCCGTTTAACCCCCGAATCGGGCAACCTTGGCCGAAAGCACCCTTTTTTTCGCCGCACGACGCGCCGTGTGAGCAGCCCGGCCCGGGATCGGTGTCGTCCGCCCCGATGCAGCTCCCGGCCCGAGATGCCGGCTTCTTAGTTCATCGAGCAGCCGCTCGTTATCCAGGGCGACCGTCGCAGCTTCGGCGAACGAGCGCACGATTTCAGTTTCTTCCTCGATGAACTCGGGATCGCGATTTCGAGCAACGACCAGCACGCCGATCAGTGAGCCGCGGCTGAGCAGAGGAACGGCGATAAAGTGCTCCTTCTCGGGCCTCATCGCAGGGGGATACTTGGAGCGCGGGTCAAGTTGTGCATTGTTCACCCACACCATTTTCCCCGCCGCTGCGGCCGCGCCGATGATCCCCTCCCCCATCGGAAGCGCAAACCTTGCGACACGCCGGGAGAACGGAGTTTGTTTGGAGAGGGTATGGGGAATGAGGCTTTCCTGCTCTTCGTCGTAGATGTAAATTCCCGCCAGGTCATGACTGACGAGATTTCTGACGCCCGATGTGACTGCCCGAAAAACACGGGTGGTACTCGTGTCGTTCAGAACAAGCCGGTTGATTGATTCGAGGGTGTGCAGACGCCCGGCTTTTCGCCGGACGTCTGTTACCAGCCGGTCGATCTGCTCGTTTGACCTCTTGAGCTCTTCGATGTGCTGGACATCGGAAACATCCCGGACCGTGTGGATGAAGCCGGAGACCTTCCCCCTCCGGTCACGCAGGGCTGAGATTGCAATGCTCACGATCATGTGTTTTCCATCCCGGCGCTTCCACTCGATCGTGAAGTTCTTTAGCGCGCCCTGCTTGAGGACAAGCTTGCCGGCGCGGCGGAGTCTGCGGGCATCCGTCAGATTCATCCATGGATATGGAGGATTGAGCCCCACAATCTCCGCTTGATTATAACCGAGCGCGGTACAGTGAGCCCGGTTGCACATGAGGATTTTTCCCGCGGGATCCGAAACAAACAGGGCGTCTTCCATCGCATCGACGATGAGGCTCAGGCTGTTCCCCGACTCCCAGGCATGCCGGTCCAGCAAACGGTGCTCGGTCAGGTCGTGCCCCAGATGAATCATCCCGGCCGCCTTGCCGTTCGGGTCGAATAATCCGACCGCGACGGCGTCGATCCAGAAATTCGTGCCGTCCTTTTTCCGGAGTTCAATATCGCCGGACCAGCGCCCACCCTTCCGCAGCGCCTGGAGGATCTTCGACGTATATCTCGCCTGATTCTCTCTCGGATAGAGATGATGGATCTTTCTGCCCAACAGCTCGCCGCGCGTATAGCCCGTTTTTCTACAGGCAGACCGGTTGACATAAAGAATGGTTCTCGTTTGATCGGTGATGAAAAGAACATCGCCGGTCACGTTCGCAATTTCGCGCAGGACTTTCTTCGGATCGACGCGGGGGATGTGCGGGCTGTCGTTCATGGCCCGGGGGGAGGGCTATTTCTTCTTGCACTCCTTGGCCGTTTTACCGGCAAGTGCCTCTTTCTTATGCGTGATTTGTGTTGTGGCGGGGGCTTTCTCGTAATTCACAGGAATCCATTCCTTCCACTGTTCCGGTACATCGGCCTCCGCGAAGATCGCCTCAACGGGACATTCAGGCACACAGGCGCCGCAATCGATGCACTCGTCGGGGTGGATATAGAGCATGTGATCGTCTTCGTAAAAGCAATCGACAGGACAAACTTCAACACAATCGGTGTACTTGCAGTCGTAACAGGGTTCGCAGACGATGTATGTCATGTTTGATCCTCAGGAGAAAACGTGGTTGGAAGGAATGATTCGTATATTTACGGAGTTATTTTCTCAATGTCAAGTGTTCGGCCGGAAACGGAAGTGTGCGGGGGGGCCGGGGTGAGTTTATCGCCCGGGTAATTCATCGAGGAACGCCACAGCGCGGCGCAGATGCGGGATGACGATCGAACCGCCGACGGTGAGGGCCACGCTGAAAACCTCAAACATCTCCTCATCGCTCACGCCGTTCTCTTTGCACTGGAGGATGTGATACGCGACGCAATCGTCGCAGCGCAGGACCATCGATGACACGAGTCCGAGCATCTCCTTCGTCCGGGTGTCGAGCTTGCCGGGCTCATAGGTGAGCGTGTCGACGCCGAAGAATCGTTTGATCGCGCGATTGTCAGTGCCGAGAATCCGATCATTCATCTTCTTGCGGAATGATTGAAACTCTTTCAGTCTTTTACCCATGGTTGCGTTTCGACCGGGGAAAATTATTACGGAAGAATAACAAAGATTCTCAATGCCTCACCATTTTGAAGAAGAAGGTGCCGAAAAATGTCTGGGATTGGCGAAGCTTCAGGGCGATGTCGTCGATATTGTGGAGCTGAAGGGGATCGAACCCTCGGCCTCGTGAATGCCATTCACGCGCTCTCCCAACTGAGCTACAGCCCCGAAATTTACTTCAAATGTTCTGACCGAACCGCGAACCTCTGATAGTCCACCCGGGAAAGACGATGATCGCGCCTCCAATATACGAAGAAGGCCCCACTGAATCAACCTCCGAACGCTGAACTATTGCGTTTCACGCTGCTGTTTCCTACTTTTCAATGAATGGTATTCCTCAATCGGCCGCGCGTCGGGAGAGTGAAGTGAAGGGAGAATCAGTTGTCGAACATCTACCCGTGAATTCCGGAACAAGAACCAGGGCCCGGCATCTGCTGACGGTTTCTGCATTCCTGTTGATCGTCTGGGTGTGCTGGAACTGCAAGGACGACATCTCCGGCCAGGGAACGGCGGACATCATCTTCCCCGATCAGCCCCTCTTCGATCGGGGCTGTGCATTCAGCGGCTGCCACGCCGCCGACACATTCGACGAGAGAGGATACAGCCTGGATACGTATCAGCATGCGCTCTCGAGGGTGGGAATCATCGTTCCATGTTTCAGGAACGAGGCGTGCAATCCCGAAAACAGCATGTTGATTCGGAGAGTCGAGGGGTTGGACGGGCTTCCGAAAATGCCCTTGTACCGTCCCGCTCTCACCGCGAATCAAATCAACGGCCTCAAGCAGTGGATCCGTGAAGGGGCTCAGAACAACTAGAGGGTGATCGTCACCAGGTGGGGAGGCGGGACGGGTTTCGGCGCGGGGGGCGACATCACCGCCCGCTTTTCGAACTCATCGCGAAACTTCCGGATAAAACTCTGGACCGGCCACGCGGCCGCATCCCCCAGAGCGCAGATTGTGTTTCCCTCGATATTGTTTGCAACGTCTTCGAGCAGACCGACATCCTCCATCGTGCCTTCACCGTGCAGAAACCTTTGAAGGATTTTCTCCATCCAGCCGCAGCCTTCGCGGCACGGGGTGCACTGGCCGCACGACTCGTGGTGGTAAAATCTGGCGATGCGGGTCAGCACTTTCAGAACATCGGTATCCTCATCCATGACGATCACGCCGCCCGTCCCGATCGCCGTTCCGGCAGACTTGAGCGACTCCGCGTCCATTTTAATTCCATCTATCTCGCTCCCGCGGAGCCACATCGTCGAGGAACCGCCCGGAATGACAGCCTTGATCTTTTTGTCCCCCGGAATGCCGCCCGCGTGATCGTAAATCAGTTCGGTCATCGGCACGCCGGTCGGAAGCTCATACACTCCGGGCTTGCGAACGTGCCCGCTCACGCCGAAGAGAAGTGTACCGGGCTGTTTCGGGGCGCCGATCGTCGAAAACCACTCCCACCCCCTCGTGATGATGTTGGGAACATTGGCCAGGGTCTCGATATTGTTGATCGTCGTCGGGCATCCCCACAGGCCGAATTCGGCGGGAAACGGCGGCTTGATTCTCGGATAACCGCGATCCCCTTCGATTGAAGTCATCAGGGCCGACTCCTCGCCGCAGATATAAGCGCCCGCGCCTTTGAACACCACAAAGTCACAGCCGAACGCCGTGCCGAGAATATTCTGACCGATATATCCTTTTCTCTCAGCGTCATCCGCAGCAGCCTGGAGAATGTTAATCCACTTCGCGTATTCGCCCCGGACGTAGACATAGATCTTCGAGATGCCCATTGCGTAGGCGGCGATGAGCGATCCTTCGATGAAAAGATGAGGATTCAACTCGAAGATCAGCCGGTCCTTGAACGTCCCGGGTTCGCTCTCATCGCCGTTCGCGCACATATACTTAACCTTCGGCGTTTGCTTGGGCATAAAGCTCCACTTCAGCCCCGTTGGAAAGCACGCGCCTCCGCGGCCTCGCAGGTTTGATTTCTTCACCTGGTCGATAATTTCGTCCGGCTTCATGCCGAGCGCCTTCTTGAGAGCTCCATACCCTCCGTGCTCTTCGTAGACCTCGATGCGCTGAAGGCCCGGGATATCCGGCAGGATCAATTTTTCAGGGGTTCCGGACATCAGGTCGTTTATTTTAAATCTGTCATCAACCGGTCAGCCTTCTCGATCGTCAGACCGCCAACATAGTCGTCGTTCACCTGCATCACCGGGGCGGTCCCGCATGAACCCAAACACTCGACCTCCGTCACGGTGAACCTCCGGTCCGGCGTCGTGCCGCCGGGCTCAATATTCAACCGGTGGCAGATATGATCGCAGATCTTCTCCGCCCCGAGAAGCCCGCACGAAACGTTCGTGCAGATCTGAAGATGGTATTTCCCGACAGGTTTCGGATTGAACATCGTGTAGAAGGTCACGACGCCGTAGACATGGCCGAGGGGAACCTGGAGCATTTCCGCGACCTCTTTCATCGTTTCGGGCGAGATCCAGCCGTACTGGTTCTGCGCGAGCCAGAGCACGGGCAGTGTCAGGGCCTTGGATGTCGGAAACTGTTTCTTGAGCTCTTCGAGTTTCTTAAGATTCTCGGGGGAAAGCATTNGTGGAGGATTACTTGTCGGCCTCCCCCATTACGGGGTCGACACTTCCGATCACCGCAACGACGTCCGAAATCATTCCCCCCTTCAACATCGGAGGAAGCGCCTGCAAATTCACGAAAGACGGTGAGCGGATCTTCAGCCTCCACGGAAATCCTTCGCCGTGACTGACGATGTAGAATCCGAGCTCTCCCTTCGACCCTTCAATGGCATGATAGACCTCGCCGATCGGCGGGTTGATGCCGAAGTTTACGATCATAAAGTCATGAATCAGCTCCTCCATCTTTCCGTAGGTCCGCTCTTTCCTGGGCAGGACCCGTTTCGGGTCGGCCGCGTTCACCGGGCCGGGGGGAATCTTCTCGAGCGCCTGGCGGATAATCCTGACGCTCTCCTTCATCTCCTGGACGCGAACGTAGAACCGGGCAAGAACATCGCTGTCCTCATAAACAGGCACATCAAACTCCAGTTCGTTATACACCAGATACGGTTCATCGCGCCTCAGATCGTGCGCCACCCCTGCGGCACGAAGCAGAGGTCCCGTTAATCCCCAGCCGATCGCATCTGCTCTTGAGATATACCCCACTCCTTCGCACCGGTCGATGAAAATCCGGTTCCTCACAAGCAGCTTCTCCGCCTGGGCAAGATTCTCCGGGAATTGGTCGAGAAAGGTCCGGATCATGGCGGAAGTCTCGCCGGAGAGATCATTCGCCATCCCGCCGATGCGGGTGAAGCTCGTCGTGAACCTGACCCCCGTCAGGATATCCCAAATATCCTGGATCTTTTCCCTCTCTCTGAATCCCCAAAGCAGCACGGTCACGGCCCCCACGTCCATCGCCATCGTGCCGAGCCAGACCAGATGCGAGGCCAGCCGCGCGAGCTCCGCGCAGATGACGCGAAGATATTGCGCGCGAAGCGGAACTTCGAGGCCGGCCAGTTTTTCAACCGCTAGCACATAGGCAACGTTGTTCGCCAGGGGTGAAAGATAATCGAGCCTGTCGGTATGCGGGATATATTCGTGGTAGGTCATATTCTCGGCGATCTTTTCATACCCTCGGTGCAGATATCCGAGATCGGGAACTGCGGCGACGATCGTTTCCCCGTCCAGCCGCACGAGAAGCCGCAGGACTCCGTGCGTCGCGGGGTGCTGGGGACCCATATTGAGGACCATATCATGTTCCAGCGGGTCGTCGAACGTGACGCTGGTATCCTGATCCTCAAGTGCCTGAAGAATTTTGAGTCTTCCGCGATCGCCGCGATCTATTGACGACTGCGTGGGCTCCCGTTCCACGGTCATTTCCGCGGCAGGGTCAGCGAGCCGGGGATGCCCATCAGGGGGAAATCCTTCCGGAGCGGATGGTATTCGAACTCTTCCGGCATGTAAATCCGTCGAAGATCGGGGTGGCCGTCGAACTGAATTCCGAACATGTCGTAGGTCTCCCGTTCGAGCCAGTTAGCAGCCGGCCAGAGGTCTGTAACCGACGGAACATGGAGATCGGTTTGATCAACCCGAACCTTGATGCGGATCCGGCAATAGTTTTTCAGCGAGTAGAGGTTATAAACGATTTCGAAGCGGTCGTGAGGGCGATAGTAGTCGGTGCCGGAAAGGTCTCTCAGCGAATCGAAGGAGAGCTCTCCGTCGTCGCGAAGGAAGCGGCATACGCGGCCGATCTCGCTTCTTCGAACAACGATCGTGAGTTCGCCGCGATACTCATTGACAGAATCGATCGAATCCCTGAACTGAGCGTTAAGCTGTTCGAGAATCTTGTCCTTCATCAAGCTCCACAGTTTCCCGGATGTAGATCTTCTCCCGCTGGCCCGGTTTTTCCCCGCGCGTGATCTTTGCCTGGATGTCCATCAGGCCCTTGAGGAGATTATCCGGCCGAGGCGGGCAACCGGCCACATAGACATCGACCGGCACGAAGAGATCGATTCCCTGGACAACGGAATAGGACCGGTACATCCCCCCCGACGACGTGCAGGCCCCCATCGCGATAACCCATTTCGGATCGGGCATCTGGTCATAAATACGGCGAACAACGTGCGCCATTTTATAGGTAACCGTGCCCGCAACGATCATGAGATCGCTCTGCCGGGGAGAAAATCGGAACGCTTCAGAACCGAACCGGGCTACGTCGTAGCGCGGGCCTGCAAACGCCATCATCTCGATGGCGCAGCAGGAGATCCCCATCGGCATCGGCCAGAGAGAATTCTTTCGTGCCCATCCGACGATGTCATCGATGCGGGTGGTGACGAAACTTTCCTTTGCAATTTCTAGTGCCACTCGAACGCCCCCTTCTTCCACAAATACAGATACCCGATCATCAGAATGGCAATAAACACCAGCATTTCACCAAAGCCGAACGAGCCCAGGGCCCTGAAGTTCACCGCCCAGGGATAGAGAAAGACCACCTCAATATCAAAGAGGATGAACAACATCGCAACCATGTAGTACTTTACCGAGACGCGCTCCCGGGCGCTCCGAACCGGATCCATGCCGCTTTCGTACGTCGAAAGCTTGACCTCGTTCGGGTTCCGGGGCCCAAACCATTCACTCGCCTTCGACATGACGATGCCGAAACAGATCCCGAGGGCGATCATGATCGGAATGAACCGGAAAATAGGCCCAAAATGTACGATTCTCTGAAAAATTTAGAAAAAAAAGGGAGGAAATGCAAACCTTCGTCACGCCTTGCTCACACCCCCCGTGAAAGGCGGATGACCCCCACGATCACACCGCAGGCGACGGCCACATTCAACGATTCGGCCCCACCGATTCGCGGAACCGAGATCCTCTGATCCGCTTCCCTCTGGATGCCTGCGCCCACTCCGTGGGACTCATTTCCAAATACGATCACGCTACGCTCAGGGTACGCGGCGAGTGGAATGGGCGAGCCGTCGGTGGGCACCGCGACCATGACTTTCGAGCCGTTCTTTTTCGCAAGCCGCAGCATCGGCGTAAGATCCGCATCCGGGAGCGCGGGGACGCGGAAGATCGACCCCATCGTCGAGCGCACGACTTTGGGACTGTACAATTCCACGCAAGCGGGATCCAGCCAGACTGCATCGACCCCAAACCAGTCACAGGTCCGCAGGATCGTTCCGAGGTTGCCCGGATCGGAGATCCCGTCCAGCGCCACGATCACCGATCGCCGCTTTCCAGCCGGCCAGAAACTCTCAATCGCATATTCTTTCACCTGTACGACCGCAAGGATGCCCTGGGAAGTCACGGTGTCCGACAGTTTCCGGGCTTCGATTTCGGTGATCGCCGCGACCTCGACGTCTTTCTTCTCCGCCCGTTCATGCAATCGCTCCCCATTCTCTTTTAATGAAACGGCTGGTGTCATGAGGAGCAGCTCGATGCGCCAGTCCGACTCCAGGGCCTCCTCCACGAGATGGAAACCTTCGACAAGAAACCTTCGCTGGGCCCGGCGAAATTTCTTATGGTTAAGCTTTGCAAGCTGCTGCAGGGCTGCCTGGGAGATTTTCCTCGGTCGTATCATGGCGACCCGAATATAAACAAGCTGGAAGCAATATCCAAGGGGAAATCCCCCCTAATCACTTGATTATCAAGGCGGTTCTGACTATATTTTGAAGGGATTTATTCATGGTTTACAGAGGAAGGTTTTGATCGAGATCCAGGAGAAGCGGTTAACCGATCTCCTCGCCGGCATGAATGGAAAACGGGTTGCCGTCGTCGGGGACCTGATGCTCGACCGCTATTTCTGGGGATCGGTCAGCAGGATTTCGCCCGAGGCCCCCGTTCCGGTGATCGATCTGGAAACGGAGCAGGCGCGGCTGGGGGGAGCCGCAAACGTCGCGAAGAACATACAGTCGCTTGGAGGGGAACCCCTCCTTGTCGGGGTCATCGGAGCCGACAACAGCGGCAATCAGCTTTTCGGCATCATTCGAGAAAGCGGCTTTCCTCCCGATGGCATAGTGATCGACGGCGAACGACCCACGACGGTCAAGACCAGGGTCATCGCCCACCAGCAGCATGTCGTCCGGATCGACCGGGAATCGAAGAATGACATTTCGCACGTCATCCAGGCCAAAATCCTGGATGTCCTCCGCCGGAACATCAATTCCATCGACGCGATTATCCTGGAGGATTACAATAAAGGGGTGATCGTCAAGAATCTGATCCGGCAAGTCGTCGAGCTCGCCAATGAACACTCCATCATGATCACCGCGGATCCTAAATTCAATAATTTCTTTGAATACAAGAACGTCACGGTTTTCAAGCCAAACAGGAAGGAAGTCGAAGAAGTGATGGGAATCAGGCTGCAGAACCGGGACGAGATTAATGAAACCGGAAAAGTCCTGCTGGAACGGCTCTGTCCGAAGAGCGTACTCCTGACGCTCGGAGAGCAGGGAATGTCGCTCTTCGAGTCCGATGGAACGGTTAACCACGTGCCCACCAGGGCCCGAAGGAGTTCAGACGCGATCTCGTAGCCGCCTCCCGCACTGTCGCTGGCGGGCGGAGCGACAGTGCGGGAGGCGGCTACGCTGGCGAACTTCGCGGGCGGCATCGTGTGCGGATATGTCGGAATCGTCCCGATCGACCGGAATGAGCTGGCCGAGCACGTTTTGCAAAACCATCGGACGCACAACGGCAACCCGTTCTGATGGGAAGGATCGTGAGCCGTGAAGAATTGCAATCGATCAGAACGGGACTTCGCGGACAGAAGAAGAGGGTGGTGTTCACAAACGGCGTGTTCGATCTCATTCATCGCGGGCATATCGACTACCTGACGAAGGCGAAGGCGCTGGGTGATGTGTTGATCGTCGGAGTCAACGGCGACGACTCTGTCCGCCGCATTAAGGGCAGCAACCGGCCGCTTGTCGAAGAAACCGACCGTCTGTTCATCGTCGCCAACCTTTCCCCTGTCGATTACGCATGTCTCTTCCATGAGGACACCCCCTTCGAGCTGATCAGGCAATTGACCCCGGATGTGCTGGTGAAGGGGGCGGACTGGAGTGTCAAGGACATTGTCGGCAAGGACTTCGTTGAAGCCGCCGGGGGCACAGTCGCGGCAATCGATCTTGTACCCGATCATTCCACCTCACGCCTCATCGCGAAAATCCTCGAGAGATCCTCCTCATCGTGAGTCTTCCCGCGATGAAGACCCTCCGACGCATCTTCAAGATCGTCGTCTATGCGGCGGCGCTCTTTCTGATCGTCATTTTCATCCTGGGAGGATTCACGCAGACCGCATTATTCAAGGATCGCGTGCGGATGCTCCTTGTATCGTCTCTCTCCGACCGGCTCAACGGGTCAATTCGCATCGGAACTCTGGGAGGTAACTTTTTCACCGGCATCACGGTGGACTCAGTGGAAATCTACGCGGAAACAGGCTTGTTCCTGCGGGCAGAAAGAGTCCTGGTCAAGTACGATCTGATGACTCTCTTCGATAAGAGCGCTACGATGCAATATCTCATCGTCGATCGGCCCACGATTTATCTCCTCCGATCGAGGGCCGGAGAGTGGAATTATGCGAAGCTCCTGAAGCCTTCGGGCGATACCACGCATGGAACCTTTGATTGGAACGTGTTTCTGAATGACCTGGAGCTGAAAAACGGGACGCTCACTGTCTTTGATTCGACGTCCGCGGTTGCGCCGAATGGAGACGCGCTTGCGGGGCGGCAGTTTACAGTCGGGCGATTTTCCTTTAAGGACATCAACGTTCAGCTGAAAGCATCGGTGAGGCCCGAGGATTTTGATGTTCACGTGCTCCACACCAGCTTCTATTCCGACCGGCCGGTATTCGAACTGACCCATTGTGCGGGGGATTTTCGGGTCTCGGCGGGCGGCGTTTCCGCAACCAATGTCATCGTGCAGTCCGGCCGCTCCCAGATGGAGCTGGATGGCCGGGTCGTCGGCCTCGATCTCTTCAGGGAGGTAAAGGCCGCCGCCCTCCAGCATGACTCTGCGCAATTTAAACTCAACGCCAGGAGCGTCGATTTCTCAGAACTCCGGGAATTTATCCCGGAACTTTCATTTCTAGAGGGCTCCGCGTCGATCGATCTCGCCGCCGACGGGGAATTTGGCGACCTGACCATTCGTCGGCTGAACCTGAAGGTCGAGGAAAATTCCATCACCGTCGCGGGAACCGTTCGGAACCTTCAACGGGCCGATCGTCTCGATCTCGACCTCTCTATCGGAAGCAGCTCCTTCGATCCCTCCGTGGCGGCGAAACTGATGCCGGGGATGCAAATCCCGACATTCGAACGCGGGGGACCGGCGTCGGTGAATATGCGGTTCATCGGGAGGCCGCTCGATTTCCGGACAAGGACCGTCGTCAAGGGAAAGTTCGGCGAGTGTGAGGTGGCCGGGAGTATTAATCTCGAGAGAAAGGTCCCGCGGTACGAATTATCGTTCACCACAAAGCGCCTGGACCTCGCGTCGATTCTATCGAACCAGCGGATCAACTCCACGCTCTTCACGAGCGGGAAGCTTGACGGTGAAGGGATCTCCGCCGACCAGATCCGCGCAACGTTGAGCGTTCGGATCGATACCTCCCGCTTGCGCAATATCCCCATTGACGCAGCCCAGCTCACTCTTCAGGGCTCGCCGGATCGCTTCGAAGGCCGCGTCGAGGTAACCTCCCAAAAGATGAAAGCGGTCGTATCCGGGCTCACGGACCTATCCATCCGGGAATCTCCCCGATTCAGCGGGGATATTTCCTTCGAGGGAGTCAACCTCGCCCGCGTCCTCGATGATCCGCGCTATGGAAGCGACCTCACGCTCGAGGGGACGGTTTCCGGCTCGGGAGGCACGATCAACGACCTCAACACCGACATAAAGTTCCTGCTGATGCCCTCGACATTCCAGGGCCACTCGATATCGTCTCAGGAAATCCGGTTCTTCCTCGATCAGCACGACCCCGCGGGCAAACGGTTGTCGCTCCACTCCTCGGTGATGGATTTAGATCTGAACGGTACGTTTGATCTCGACCTTGCGGGCGCGTCTCTGATCCACCAGACCTCCAATTTGCTCGAGACTATTCGGGAACATGCGCTGCCACCGGAATCGCTCCGGACCAGAACAGCCGCGTCAAGGATCGCGCACGTATCCTCGCAGCGCCGGATGGATTTCGATTACACGCTCCATGTCAAGGACCTCGATCCGGTTGCAACGCTGATCGTAGGTCAGCGCTTCGACGGCCGGGCGATCCTGACCGGCGCGATCCGCGGAAACGATGAACGGCTTTCCTTCTCGTGCAACGGCGCTATCGAGGAATGCTTCATCGGAACATTCGAGAAGGGCGTCTTGCTGAACCGGGCGACGCTCACGGTCGCGCTTGATTCCCTGGCCGACAATTCCACGCTGGAGAACCTTTCCGCGCGCGGGAGACTCAGGAGCGAAAGCGGGCTGGTCAATACGACGAGGATTGACAGTCTCGACATCGACCTCGATTACCGCCGGCTCAAGGGGACCCTCTCCATCAAGGGGGTTATCGACTCGGTCTACTCGATCATCATGGCCGGGCAGACATCCGTTCAGCCTCACACCTACGCATTCGATGTGGACAATCTCACGTTTAGTTCCGGCGTCTACCGCTGGCACAACGATCAGGACGTCCAGGTCCGCGTGAACTACGACGGAACGCGTGTGATGCACGCGGTGATGCTCCGCAACCAGGAACAATTCTCCCTGACGGGCGTCTTGCATCACGACGGTGAATTCGATTTCGATGCCGCGTTGAACAACTTCGATCTGACCGGGCTTGCTGTTTTTGTGAGAAATCCGGAGTTGCTCCGCCCCGATCAGGGTTTCCGCGGACAGACCGGCGCGACGCTCCATTTGGCGGGATCTCCGGAAAATCCGTTCATAACCTTCAAGGCCGTGAGCGACAGCGCGTATTTCCGGCAAACGCGAATCGGGTCTGTCGAAGCAAATATTCTCTATGGCAGCGCAACGGCGACGATCGGCCTCACCGTGAAAAAGATGCCCTCCGATCCGCAGCCAACCCTGGTCGTCAAAGGGACGCTGCCGATCAATCTTGCCTTCTCCGGAGTGGAGGAACGCTTCCCCCCGGAGAAGCAACACCTGGAGATTGTTTCGCAGGGATTCGATCTGAGCGTTTTCGATCCCATACTACGAGACTTTGAAAATCTGCGCGGTATCCTGCACTGCGGGATCACTGTGGCCGGCACCCCCCGCGATCCGGAATATCTGGGCTCGATCACGTTGAGCGATGTCAGTTTCACGTTTGCTCCCAACAATGTGCCGTATTCAATCTCAGCCGATCTTGAACCGTCGGGGAATAGGATCGTTCTGAAGAGCTTTCAGGTCAGGAACCTCCAGAAACTGGGCCCGGTGGGAGAAGCCCGGGTGAGCGGTTCGTTAATTATAAAGAATTATCAAATCGATTCGATCGACTTCACGGCATTCGGCCAGATCCTCCTGATGAGCGAAGCAACCCGAAAGACCCGCTCCACGGTGTACGAATCGCTCTTCACCGAAATCGGCCCCGAGGGACTCGCGCTCAGCGGCCCCATCGCGCACCCCTATCTCACGGGGAACCTGTATGTCCGGGATGCAAATCTCACGTTTCCTCCCGTGAAGGAGAACGCAGGATCAAGTGCTCAAATGGCTCTTAATTATGTCGTCCTCGACGACACATCGAAAGCTGCGCCCCAACCCGCGAGGCCGTCAAAGTTCTATTCCGGAAGCGACGCGCGGCACTCGTCGAACCGCACGGCGGAGGTCCGTGAGCGTGAAAGCTTGTTCCTCGACCGCCTTCGTTATAATCTCTCGATCGAAAGCAGGGGGACGACAGCCATCAAGATGATTTTCACCCCGAGCACGAATGAGGAGCTCTATGCCGAACTCGACGGGCGCGTCAGCGTCGTCAACAGCCAGGGATATGCGAGCGTCACCGGTGAGATCGCCGTTTTACCCCGCTCCTATTATAATTTTTTCAGACGCTTTGACGCATCCGGGAAGTTGAAGTTTGTCGGACAATGGGACAACCCTGAACTCGAAATTCAGGCGACATACGAGGGCTACCGGACCGATCCCGTGCACGATTCGCTTCAGCAAAAGGTCATCGTTCAACTCAATATCGGCGGGACCCGCTATGAGCCGAAGCTTGACATGTCGATGAAGGTTCAGCTTCAGCCGGACCAGGAACCGGTCGACTGGGCATCGCAGGCAAGAGGCGGGGATGTGCAGGCGGATGTGATCTCCTTCATCCTGACGGGCAAATTCCGCGACGAGCTGACCTCCAAGGAACGTGGAGATATTGCCTCGAGCGTCGGTTCGACGGCGGGGTCGGGGTTGACGTCGGGACTCCTCTCGGGGGTGCTGACGGACTTTCTCCGTCAGGAATTCCCGTTCATCCGGAGTGCGGAAGTCTCCTACGGCGGCGGGAGCTTCCAGCAGGGGGCGAACGTGCGCCTGAGCGGTGAGGCCTTCAAGGGATACTGGCAGGTGGGGGGAAAAATCCTGAATGACATCGGAAACGCCAACGTGAGCTACCAGATGAGCCTGGGGGATGTCCTCAAGGCCCCCTCGATCCATAACCTCTTCCTCGAAATTCAGCGCAGGGTCGAGGGCGACATCTCCGAAGAAAAGAAGCTGACCAACGAGGCCCGTCTCTATTACAGATTTTCCTTCTAGGACTATGCATAAACGCGATTCAGCCCCCCGTACTTCCTCCCGCCGGATGACCGGAGTTCTCTCCATCGTCAAGCAGGGAAACGGAGTTGTAAAGCTCCTCCCCCCCTCCACGGGCAGCATTGTCATCCCTTCGCGCTTCCTTTTCACCGCGCTCCACGGGGATACTGTTGCCGTGGTTCCCCTCGCGCAGGAATCTTCGCGCCTCAAAGGTTCCGGGGAAAGCGAAATGCCCGAGGGCGAGATTATTGAAGTCATCGAGAGGAGCGCTCTGCCGGTTGTCGGCGTCTTCGAGAAAAAAAAGAATTTCTTTGTCGTCGTCCCGGACAGCCGGAGGGTGACGCGGGATATCTACATCCCGAAGGGGAAGACCAAGGGGGCGAGGCCCGGAGAAAAGGTTGTCGCGCTTGTCGACGGATGGGAATCGCCGACGCTGAACCCCGAGGGGCATATTACCGAGGTTCTCGGGAAATCGGGCGAGGTGGGCGCCGAGATGACCGCGGTGGCGCGCGAGTTTCAACTGCCTCTTCACTTTCCGCGGGAGGTTCTCGGGGAGCTCGAATCCATCCCGCACACCATTCCGCAGGAAGAAGTCCGCAGGAGACTCGATTTGCGCGATCTTCTCTGCGTGACAATCGACCCCGAAGATGCGAAGGATTTTGACGATGCAGTCTCCCTCGAACCCCTGCCGGATGGAAATTTCCGGCTCGGTGTTCACATCGCCGACGTGAGCCACTATGTACGGGAGGGGACGGCGCTCGACAAAGAAGCCGTCAAACGGGGCACGAGCGTGTATCTCGCCGATGAAGTCATCCCGATGCTTCCGGAAAAACTTTCAAACGATATTTGCAGCCTGCGCCCCGGGGAGGATCGCCTCACCTATTCCGCTTTGATGGAGGTAACCCCGCGCGGCACAGTTAAAAGCTACCGGATCGAACGCACTGTCATCCGCAGCAAACGCAGATTCTCCTATGAAGAGGTCCAGGAGATCATCACAGCCCGGAAAGGCGATTTCGCGGAGACAATCGCACAGATGCACTCGCTCAGCCAGACGCTTCTCAAGAAACGGATCAAGGAGGGCAGCATCGATTTCGAATCGGTCGAAACGAAGTTTCGATTCGATGAGAAGGGCAAGCCGGTCGAGATCATCAAAAAAGTGCGGCTCGACGCGCATCGGTTGATTAAGAATTCATGCTGCTCGCCAACCAGGTTGTGGCGCAGCATATCGGGCTCGCCCGCAGGGAGGATCATCTTCGCCCGTTCGTTTATCGCGTTCACGACCAGCCGGACCCCGACAAACTGAAAGACCTCGCCTCCTTTGTCGAGCACCTCGGATACCGGCTCCACCTTCAGGGAGGCGTCACATCAAGGGCGCTTCAAAAGTTGCTCAATGATGTAAAAGCCAAGGAAGAGGAGAACGTAATCAATGAAGTTGCCATTCGCTCGATGGCAAAGGCCGTGTATTCCGAAACGAACATCGGTCATTTTGGCCTCGGATTCCGGTACTATACGCACTTTACCTCTCCGATCCGGCGGTATCCCGATTTGCTCGTCCACCGCCTCCTCGACGAGTATGCGAACAACATGCCTCACCGGCGCCGGGAACAGCTCCTGGAGACGCTGCCCGACATCTGCCGCCATGCGTCTGAACGGGAGAGAGTCGCTTCAGACGCCGAGCGGGCATCCGTGAAGGTCATGCAGGTCGAGTACATGCGTCGGCACGTCGGCGATGTTTTTCATGCGATCATCTCCGGTGTCACGAATTTCGGGATGTTTGTCGAAATTGCCGATTTGCTTGTGGAGGGCCTTATCCGCGTTCGCGATCTTGAGGATGATTACTACGTGTTCGATGAAAAGCATTACTCCCTCATCGGCCGGCGGACGAAGAAGCGCTACCGCCTGGGAGACAAGGTCTCGGTGAAGGTGATCCGGGTCGACCCCGAGGAGCGCGAGATTGATTTCATGCTGGTAGAATAGATGAACGCCGACTCCATTCTGGATTTCATGCTTCACATCGACGTCCACCTCAATCAGTTGATCGCGAACTACGGTATCTGGTCGTATGCCATTCTCTTCACGATTGTGTTTGCCGAGACCGGGTTGGTTGTGGCCCCATTCCTGCCCGGGGACTCTCTGCTCTTTGCCGCCGGAGCTCTGGCCGCATCGGGTTCTTTGGATCCACTCTGGCTTTTTATGACGCTCTCAATCGCCGCGGTCGCCGGGAACACAACCAACTATTGGATCGGTGCTGCGATCGGACCTGGCGTCTTCCGGAAGGGTGGTTCGCGGTTCATCAACGAGCGTTACCTTGAGCGTACCCACGCCTTCTACGAGCGCCATGGCGGGAAGACGATTGTCATCGCGAGATTCCTGCCAATCATTCGAACATTCGCCCCGTTCGTGGCCGGCATCGGATTCATGGCATACAACAGGTTCATGTTTTACAACGTCGTGGCGGGGATCGCCTGGGTCGGGATTTTTGTATTCGGAGGCTATCTATTCGGCAACCTACCCGCCGTCAAAAACCACTTCACGCTCGTGGTCGCCATGATCGTCGTCATCTCCCTCCTCCCGGCAGTCTATGAATTGATCCGGCAACGGAGGAGTGCCAGACCGTAGTTGTTCCGACAGCCGCCTGCGCGCATCCTTCCGCCGCATCTAACTGCGGGGCTTTTTTCCCCACTCAATGCTTGCGACCGAATGGACCCCGCCCCGGATGTTATAATCAGCAATGACCTGCATCCATTTCGGCTCTGTGCACGCGACAAGATCGTTCAGGATCCGGTTAACCGCGTGTTCCTGATAAATCCCGACATGGCGGTAGGAAACAAGATAGTATTTGACCGACCGAAGTTCGAGAAGGAGCCGGCGGGGGAAATAATGGATGCGGAGAGTGCCAAAATCGGGCAGCCCGGAGTAAGGGCAGACGGCTGTGAATTCGTCGGTGTCAATATCGATCAGAATATCGCGACCGGTGTACTCGTATGGGATTGTTTCCAGGACGCCTGCATCGATGGCTGCGGTGCTCCCGGTTCCCACTGTTCGCCGATTCTTTTTCCCGCGTTTCATGATTTTCCTGGTTGGAAGCCGGCTTCGTTGTCAATATACGAGATACTGCCCTGGAAGTCCACCATGGCAAATTCTATGCCCGTTCCAGCAATTGACGCTAAATCACCTTCTTATTGACATTCGGACTCCATTTCTCTATATTTTTCCTGCTTATTCACCGATAATAGCAAAAGGTGCATTCGTTGCCGGATCAGGAGGAAAAACAGTTCCGCGAGGCCCTTCAGCGAAAGGCTGAGGAGGCGAGGCGCCAGACATTTGAGGAGGAATCGCGTACAATCGGGCTCGAAGTGGAGGAGCGCGCCCAGAGCCTGACGAAGGCCCGGCTATCCCAGGACGCTCAATCCTACAGCAAGAAACTCCAGGAAGCGCAGGACGAACGGCGCCGGGAGGAATCCCAGGTGCACGCCCGGGAGGAAGACGTCCTCAGAAAGCTTCGGAAGGAAGCCGAATAGAAGGCCGAGACCCGCAAGCGGGTTGAGAAAGAGGCCAGGCGGCGGGCGGAAGAAGAGCAAAGGCGCCGGGAAGAAGAGGAAAAGATCCGCCTGGAAGAAGAGCGGCGGCGCGCCGAGCAAGAGGCAAGGCGCCGGGCGGAAGAAGAGCGAAGGCACCTCGAGGAAGAGAAGCGGGAGCGCGAGGAAGAAGAACGGCGGCGCGTCGAGGAGGAAGCCAGGCGCCTCGAAGAAGAGGAGCGGGAACGGACCGAGAAGGAAGCCAGGCGCCGGGCGGAAGAGGAACGAAGACGCGTCGAAGACGAGGAGCGGACGCGCAAGATGGAGGAGGCGCGACGCGCGGAGGAGAAGCTCCGGCGCGCGAACGAGGAGCGTCGTAAAGAGGAAGAGCGCAAGCGGAAGGAAGAAGAGGCGCAGGAGCTGGCGCAAGAGAGGGAAGAACGGATCGAGACCCTGATCAGCCACGCGGAAGTCCTCTTTGATGAGGGGGACTACGTGCACGCCTCCGTGGAGGTCGCGAAAGCCCTTGTCAATGACGAAAAAAATGCCCGGGCACTCGACCTCGAAAAAAGGATTAAAGAGACCCAGCGGAAGCGAGCCGAGGAGGTTATTGAACACCGGCCCCGTAAGCAGCGTATTAAGCGGGAAGAGACGGCCCCGATCGCCGGCAAGAAAAAGCCGATCGCGCCCGCGCTCATGATTGCGGCGGTCATCGCCCTCCTGGTCGTCAGCATCGTGGTCATCATCGAACTCAAGAAAAGCCCCTCTGTCACGACCGTTTCGATCGCCGTGATGCCGTGGACCAGTTCCGCCGTGATCCAGGAAGAGGATATCCTCGGCTCGGCTCTGGCGGAGGAAACAGCGGCCCGGCTCCGGGAATTAAACCCTTTGAACGTAATGGATTATTCGTCATCGTACCGGCTCGCTCATTTCAGCGCCGATCCCAATCTGGCGGCTTTCAGGCTTGGTTTCCGGTACGTGCTACAGGGAAAACTCTCCAGGTCCGAGACCGGATACTTTATCACCCTCCGGCTCGTGGATTCTCTCCGGAATCTGGTCTGGTCACAGAGATTCGACAAGGCATCAGACGTTTTGCCGGCCGCTCCGAGTGAAATCTCCCATGAGATGGCAGCCGCTCTGGGTGCCGGTGCGTCTGCCAACCCCCCCGGATTCCAGGCAGCATACGGAACATCCAATCCGGACGCGTATGGCGCATACCTTCGGGGCCTGGAAATGCTTCAACACAGGAGCGCGGAGTCGACGGCGAACGCGCTTCGCTTATTAGAAACAGCGATTCATACCGACCCGAAATTTGCCGAGGCATCTGCGGCCGCCGCCTGCGTCCTGGCCCGGCGGGTGGATCGTGGATGGGACGTGAGCGACACCGCGCTGCCTGCCGCCGAGGATCTTGCGCGGCGCGCGATTGCACTCGATCCCTCGGTTGCCGACGCCTACCGGGCCCTTGGGGAGCTGCGGTTCCTGGAGGGTGATAACCGGGCTGCTCTGCGCGAGGTTGATTCGTCGCTGACCTACGCGCCGAAATCGCCGGCGGCGCTTTTGGTCCGCGCAAAAATTCTGCTCCGGCTTGGCAAGTCACAGGACGCCATCGGGGCGCTCTCTCAGGCGTACGAGGGGAATCCGCGTGATCCGGAACTTCTGCATGCGTATGCCGTCATCCAGCAATTGGCCGGCAAGTTGCATCAGGGGAGCCCCTATCATCTGATCGCGCTCAACTTTGTCGACGATTCGACGGCATACCTTGTGGGCCCGTTCGCCGATGCGGTACTGCTCGACCCCGAGCTTTCAGTCAGTCAGAGCGAACGCGTTCTCGCCGCCTGCGAGCGTGTGCTGCGCGCCCGGCCTGATGACTATGTGACGATGTACCGCTTCGCCCGCCTGCTCCAGGTCACCGGCAAACCGCTCGACGCCCGTGAACTCCTTGCGAAAACGGCCACGCTCCTCCGCTCGGAGCTCGACCGGCACCCGAAAAACGCGAGGGCAATGATGTACCTTGCCTTGATTCTCACGCGGCAGGGGAAATTTCCGGAGGCAACCGCGCTCGCAATCAAGGCCTCCTCCCTCGGGGAGACGGATCCCGAAGTGAAGTATAAGGCCGCCCAGATGTATTCGCTGCAAATGTACTCGGGCAAGGAGAAAAAGGTGGACGAGGACAAGAAGGATGAGGCCGTCAAGGCGCTCCGCACGGCCCTCGCTCTTCGTTTTCAGCTCGATGAACTCGTGAACGGCGATTTCTATAATATGTTTGAGCGGCCGGAATTCCGTACTGCCTTCCAGGAAAACTTATGATCCCCCGTCGAGCGCTATGAAGAAAAAGGAACTCACGGCGGAAGATAACGTCCGGAAGAAGCAGGCGAGCGAATTCCTCAAGAATGCCGATAAGTTGATGAAATCGGGAGAGTTCGAAGCCGCGCTTGTCGAGATCGAGAAGACCATCGAACTCGACCCTCAGAATTTCTACGCCCGGGCGTACAAGGAACGTCTCTCGAGCATGCTCAAGAAAGGCGGACATCCTGCCCCTCCGGAAGCGAAGGCAAAGGAGGTCACCGCAGAGCCGGCGGCGGCATCGGAGAGTAAGGAGGAGACTCCGCAGGCGGCAACCGAAGCGATGAAGCGCCGCGCCGAAGAGGCAAACCTCCGGCAGGCCGAGAAGCCGGAACCGCCTAAGCCGAAGCCGCCGGACGCCCGGGAGCTGCAGCGTGCGGCTGAAGAAGAGAAGCGGAGAGCCGCCGAGGAGTCGGCCAGACTCAAAGCCGAGGAACAGCTGCGGAAGAAGCAGGAGGACGAGGCGCGCAAGCGCACCGAAGAGGAACTGAAGCGGCGGACACTCGAGCTGGAAATCGTGCACCGGCGCGAGGAGGAACAGCGCCTGAAGGCGGACGAGGAACGGGAGCGGACCGCGGAGCTGCAGCGCAGGCTCGTCGAAGACGTGCGCCGGCGGGAGGCCGAGGCCCAGAAGAGAATTGAAGAGGAACGGGAGCGCGCAGAGTTCGAGAAGAAGCGGCTGGAAGCCGAGTTTCGCAAGCGTGAAGATCTGGCGAAGGCCAAACTGGAAGAGGAAGCCCGGCGGAAAGTGGAGGAGGAGAAACGGAGACTGGCCGAGGAGGCGGCAAAACGCAAAGTTGAGGAACAACTCCGGAAGAAGCTGGAGGAAGAGAAACAGCGAAAAGAGGAGGAGGAAGGGAAGCGAAGAGCCGCCGAGGAGTCGGCCAGACTCAAAGCCGAGGAACAGCAGCGGAAAAAGCAGGATGAAGAGGCCCGCCGAAAGAGAGATGAAGAAGAGAAACGGAGATCGGCCGAAGAGACTGCAAGAATCAGAGCCGAGGAAGAGCTCCGGAGAAAGCGGGAGGTAGAAGAACGCCGCAGAAAGGAAGAAGAGGAGGCCCTCAAGGCCGCCGGGAGCAGGGGAAGCGGCAGGCGCGCGAGGCGAAAATCCGGGAATATCTCGATCAGGCGAAGCAGCATCAATCCAACAAGGCCTACGACAAGGCCTTGCTCGAAGTCGCAAAAATTCAGGTCATCGAGCCTCAACAGGCGGCGGCCCAGGAGCTCGAAAAGAGCATCCGAAAATCACAGAGCGATCTTCTCAACACACAGGTCGAGACGGCAAGGAAAATCCCTCACGAGGTGCTGACAGGCATCTACTCACGCGCGCTGCGTGAAGCCTGGGTCGACGGAGCCCTGAGTTCAGACGAGCGCGACTCACTTCGGGAATGGCGCGCGTCTCTCAGGATTTCGGAAGACGAACATGTAAAACTCGAACAGAAGGCAAAGCTCGACGTGTATACCGAAGCAGTTCAGAAGGCGTGGGCGGGAGGATCGATCTCAAGCGGGACGGCAGACCAGCTTCAACAGCTGCGCGAAGAGCTGGAGATCTCGACGGACCAGCATACTTCGATCGAACAACAGGTTCGAAAGACGGTGGGCTGACGGGGCTCGTGGGTTCGCGGCATCGATTCGAGCTTCTCCGGCGTCAGAGCGCGTACCGGAATCCCGGCTATCCCGGGGACAGATGGAGCATCGGAGGTGAGCCGTCGACGAGCGAGGCCGTCCCGTTCCCCGGCGATTGTCCGATCGCTTCAAGAGCGTGCATCATCGACTGGATCAGAGGCCTGATCGCGATCTCGCAGTCGAGATTTTCGTACTCGCCGAACTTTTCAATAGCCTTTTCGAAAAGGTACTTCGCGCTGCTGGAACGTGCGCGCTTGAGAAAGCTGTACGCCGCTGCCATCTGAACGAATGCCTGGACAAATGTCTTGGCGTCCCCCTCCTGCTCTCGCCAGACGTCTTCCCAGGCCTCGTGTGCCTCCCAGTGAAATCCCGAATTGAACAGTTTCGTACCCTCCAGGAATCGATCCGACCTCAGCACTTCCCCGATCTCGACCAGGAGGTCGGGATTGCTCGGCTTGTGAAACTGTAGCTTGGGGATCAGGTTATAGTTGAATCCCTGAAGGCCGGCCGGACCGAGGCGCACCGCTTCCTTTTTCCCCTGCTGAATGAATACAAGAAGCGGCGACACCAGGACACCAAGGTACTCTGGTTGGAAAACGGCGAGCTTGTCATAGGCCTTCTCAAAATTGTTGATCAGCCCGCGATAATTTCCTTTCGCCACGAGCTGATGATACGACGCGGCCAGCTGAATCAACCCCTGGAAGAAGAGGCGCTCGTCCTCGTCATGCCGCAGCCAGATTTGCTCCCATGCTTCGTGCGAATGCCAGAACTTTCCCAGATTGAACAATTTCACGCCATGCGCGAATTCCGCCCAGTCCTCCTCCGTCATCCCCAGCTCCTTGAGCGGATCTCGCTTGATCTCCTCGGGTCTTTTCTTCGGTGGCCGGGATTTTTTCATTTGCCGGGAACTTTCCAGAATCCGGGCACGGGGCTCGAGCAGCGGGGACAAGAACCGACGAGGAGCGTGTTTGCCAGCACGTTGAACCCCCGGCGTTTGATCAGAAGATCGCCGCAGGAAGCGCAGTAGGTATTCTCGTAGCGCCCGACCTGTCCGGGCAGGTTGCCGGCATAGACATATCGCAGGCCCGCCTCTGTGCCGATCTCCGCGGCCCGGACGAGCGTTCGTGCCGGAGTGTTGCCTGTCTCGAGCATGTGGTAATCCGAATGAAATGCCGTGACATGCCACGGAATATCCTTTGAAACCGAGGAAATGAAACCGGCGATCGCCCGCATTTCCTGCTCAGAGTCATTGAATCCGGGGACAAAGAGTGTAACAATCTCAAGCCAGAACTTCATCTGATGAAGCCTGACGATCGAATCGAGGACATTCTGCAGTACACCCCCCAGTTTGCGGTAATGCTTGTCGTCAAAACCCTTGAGGTCAACCTTGTAAAGATCCACCCAGGGGCGTATATATTCGAGCACCTCGGGGGTCCCGTTGCCGTTTGAAACGTAGGAGGTCACGAGCCGGTGGCGTCTCGCGACCTTGAAAAGCTCCACAGCCCACTCGCTGGTGATGAGCGGCTCATTATAAGTGCTTGTCACAATCGCAGCGCCGTGGCGGAGGGCCATCGCGGAGAATTCCTCAGGAGTGAGCGCCTCCGGAGCCGAAATCGCCTTCGGATCTCTCAGCGCCTGGGATGTGACCCAATTCTGGCAGTAGGAGCAGTGGTAGTCGCATCCGAGCATGCCAAAGCTCATGGCCAGGCTGCCGGGGAGGGCATGGAAAAAAGGTTTTTTCTCGACGGGGTCCAGCTGGAGGGCTCCCACGTACCCCCACGGAACGCGCAGCGTGCCTCCCCGGTTGAATCGTACCCGGCAGATACCATCCTTCCCTTCGCCGATCACGCAGCGATGGCCGCAGGCAAAACACTCCAACTTCCCGCCGCCGAGATCCCGATAGAGCTGCCCATCCCCGGTGTGCTCTCCGAGGAGCTCCTTCAGCGTCGTTTGTTCTGGTTCGACCATTCGGCTTGGCCCCTCTGCCTGCTTATAATATAGATCAAATTTTTTCGATGTCAAGCAGGCCGGGCCGGCGTCCCGGAGAGGAAGGTCACAACCTGAAAGCGCCCTCGTAGCTGAAATGGTATCTGTTCCCGGCGCCGTCGAGCTCCAGGAGGACCGAGGATTCAGGGTAGTCGGTGGACCATCCCCTCAAGCGCAGTTCCCCCGTTCCGAGCTTGACGATCGCGACGCGACCGGCACCGCGGGATCCGAGGTGAGCGGGAACCCGGTACCCCTCAAAATTCTTGTTGCCTCCGCCCTTCGCCGGCGGGAGGATCCAGTACGACTGCGCATCGAGAGCGACGATGTTCAGCGCCTGCATGAGGTTGTCCTTCGCGTTCCACGCCGCGCGGTGCTCCTTTTCTTCCATCATCCGTTTGCGCGACCGCAGAGCGTCGGGAAAAGAAGGAGCGAACACAGAGATTGTGACGGCTCCTCCGATGACAAAAAGCAGCATCGCTGCCATTCGTGACCTCTGCCCTGTCCGGAGAAAACGCCAGCCGAATAGGAACAATGCCGGAGAGATCACAAACCCGATCAGGAGTGCCGCGAGCACATCGTATCGACCCGCAGGCAGGGAGCTCTGTCCCGAAAATCCTTTCAAGCCTTCCTCTATGGTTATCCGCGCTGCGGTGACCCACGGATAGAAGCTGGCAGGATGCCCGCTCACCCAGCTGGCATAGAACGCGGCCAGGCAAAGCAATCCGATCGACCCAAACAGGATGCGGCGAACCCAGCCTTTGCCGGCTTCAGTTTTCTGGTTCATACCGCACTCCTCTCTCCGTGAGAATGGCCCTTGCCTGAACCATACCCGCGCGGCCGTCGAAATTCTTTTTAGAACGATCAGCCCCTGCGACGGACATTTCCTGCCCGATGAGAACGACCTCCGTGTCGGATACCGATGCCACCACGATCTTCAAGTTATCCTGTTGATCAAAGGGCGTGTGAATATTCCTTCCCACCGAATCGGCCGGATACATCGCCTGGAATGCCTTGCCGAGGGATCCTCTTTTCTTTGGAGGCTGCTCCGCGTAGCTTCGCAGGACCTTCATGAGGGGCGCCGGCATCTCATTGAGCATGATGCTGCGGCTGACGGTGCCGCGAATTTTCAAGAGAGACTCCTTCTGCCTGTGCGCGGTTTCCGACATCCCCGACCAATCGAGATAAACGCCTGTGCCGGCCAGGATAAAAACGCACCAGACAAAGACCCGGGTTCGGGTTCCAAACGGCTTTCGCGTGGTGAATCCAAGGAGGGCCATGAGATACAGCGCCGTCGCGACGCCGGCGGCATCGAGCGACTGCCAGACGTCATCACCCCCGGAGAGGAAGAACGAAGCTGCGACCGCGGCAATTCCACCGATAATCCATATAGTTCCCATCGATCACCTCCTGATGTTGATCAATACCTCCCGGGAAGCTACTGAGATTGAACAGGGCGATCAACCGGCCCGTGCTCCAGAACACCGGAAACGCACTTTTTCCCGCCTCAGGGCGGTCATTGGGCAAGCCTTCGAAGCAGGGCCAGGTTCATCCTGTCCTCCTTGAGATCCTCCCCCTTCGGGGTTTCGAGAATCTTCGGGACTTTCAGGAGCCGGTCATCCTTCATTATATATCGAAATCCCTCCCGGCCGATCTTGCCTTTCCCGATATGTTCATGGCGATCGATATGCGACCCCAGCGGCGCCTTGGAATCGTTCATATGAATTGCCACAAGCTTCTTCAATCCGACGATCTGGTCGAATGCCCGGAGCGTGCCCTCATATCCATCACGCTTGCTGATATCGTACCCCGCTGCGAAGATGTGGCATGTGTCGATGCAGACGCCCACACGCTCCCGATCTTCCACGCCGTCGATGATCGCCGCGAGCTGCTCAAAGCGGTGCCCCAGCACCGTCCCCTGACCCGCCGTAGTTTCGACAACGGAGAGGACCCGAGCGCCGTCCGTCCGGTCATGGGAGTGGTTCAACGATTCGATCATCAGACGGAGCCCGGCGGCCTCTCCCGCGCCCATGTGAGCTCCGGGATGAAAATTGAGATACGGGATTCCAAGAGCTTCACAGCGGCGCAGCTCATCGATGAACGCTTCCCGGGATTTTCTCAGGATCAAGCGATCCGCGGCGCAGAGATTGATGAGATAGGAATCGTGCGCGATCACCGGGGCAATGGTTGATTTCGAGGCCGCGGTTTTGTAGTTTGCGATGTCTTCATCGCTGAGCGGCTTCGCCTGCCATCGGCTCGCGTTTTTCGTAAAGACCTGAAGAGATCTGCATCCTGCACGCTCGGCTCGCTCAACAAGAGGATCGGGACGGGGATCAGTCTTCGAACCGGCGCGTTTCATGGTCCTGAGTTTGATCAAGAATGATTGAAAAAGTCCAAAGCCGAAAAAAGAAACTCGTCGTCGGTTTGATGTCGGGAACGTCGGCCGACGGGATCGACGCCGTGCTCATCGAGGTCGCAGGATCGGGCACCCGCTCACACTTCAGGCACCTCGCGTTCGACACGTTCCCATACCCTCCGGGCTTCAAGACCTTTCTCTTGAGAAATTCTGATCCCCTCACTGCTCGACTCGATGATCTGGCAAGACTCAATGTGCTCGTTGCGATGCTGTTCGCGGATGCGGCAAAGCGGATTATCCGATTAGCGGGAAAAACGCCTTCGGAGGTCGATCTGATCGGCTCGCATGGCCAGACCATCCGGCACCTGCCGGAGCCGCTGACGATGTTCGGCAACTGCGTCCGCTCGACCCTGCAGATAGGGAGTCCCGCCGTTATTGCAAAAGCTACCGGGATCCTGACCGTCGGCGATTTTCGACTTGCCGATATCGCCGTGGGCGGCGCCGGGGCCCCCCTCGTCCCCTATGTCGATTACCTGGTTTTGCGGTCCCGGCGCTCCAACCGGTTGGCACTCAACATTGGCGGAATTGCAAACGTGACCGTATTGCCAAAGAACTGTTCGTTGGACAAAGTGTCCGCCTTCGACACAGGGCCGGGCAACATGATCATCGACGCTCTCACGGAAATCTTCTTTCGGAAACCTTTCGACGCCGGAGGTTCGATTGCCGCCGGTGGCGCCATCATTCCGCCATTGCTCGCGTGGATGGTCCGGCATCCTTACCTCGCAAAACGGCCGCCGAAATCCACCGGCCGCGAAGTATTCGGCAAACCGTTCGTCAAGGCGTTGATCCGGCGTGGGCGGAGCCGCTCGGGAAGAGATTTGATCACAACTGCATCGGAATTTACCGCCTTAAGCGTCTACCTTGGCTACAGGCATTTCATCCGCGGGAAGATGAAGGCGCAGGAGCTCCTGGTGAGCGGCGGCGGAGCGAGGAATCCCTACATCATGGATGCACTCCGGAGGTATTTTTCCGGATTAAAGGTAAGCACCACGGATGATACGCTCTTGCCCGTTGATGCGAAGGAAGCGATCTGTTTCGCCCTGCTGGCAAACGAAACGATTTCCGGGAATCCTGCCAATGTGCCCGGAGCCACGGGTGCGGTGAAACCGACGGTTCTCGGAACCATTTGCCTCCCATAGCCTGCCGCCTCAGGGAGCCAGGACACAGTTGATCGCCACCGTATTTATAATGTCCTCCACGCCGGCCCCCCGCGAGAGATCAAAGGCGGGTCTCCGCAACCCCTGAACAATCGGACCGATCGCCTTCGCGCCACCCAGGCGCTCCGCCATCTTGTAGCCGATATTGCCGGAATTGAGGTCGGGAAAGATCAGCACGTTGGCATTCCCCTCGACCGGGCTGCCCGGGGCCTTTGAGCGGGCGACGGCAGGAACTACAGCCGCATCCAGCTGTAAATCCCCATCGATAACAAGGGAGGGCATTTTCCTGCGGGCTACAGCTGTAGCGTTTTGGATTTTCTGGACAAAGGGGTGAGAAGAACTTCCCTTCGTCGAGAACGAGAGCATCGCCACCCGCGGTTCCTCGCCTGTCAGCTTCCGATGGCTCTCCGCTGTCGCAATGGCAATGTCCGCAAGCTGCTCGCCGGTGGGGTCTGGTACGACCGCACAGTCGGCGAAGGAGAAGACCTTGTGTCCAAAGACGATCAGGAAAAAGCTTGAGACGACGCTCACCCCATCCATGAGTCCGATGACCTGAATTGCAGCCCGGAGAACGTCAGCGGTCGTGGACAGCGAGCCAGCCACACTCCCATTTGCCATTCCTTCCCGGACCATCATGGCCCCGAAAAAGAGCGGATTAAGCATTGTCTCGCGGGCGCGCTCGAGGTCGGTGCCCTTATCCTTCCTGAGGTTAAAGTAGAGATGCGTAAAGTCGCTTAACCTCTCCGATTTCGCGGGATCGATAATGCGAGTGTTACCCAGGTCGATGGATGACTGCTTCGCTTTCGATCTGATCTGATCCTCATCGCCGATCAGAATCGGATTCGCCAGACCTTCATCGAGGAGGATACGGACGGCCCGCAAAGTGCGCTCATCGAGTGCATCGGGAAGAACCACGGCTTTTTTCCTTTTTTTGGCCTGTTCCCGGATGCTTTCTAGTAGCAGGGCGGGCACCATTGCTTTATCCTGTGTGTTTGATGATCGGGAGAACAATAGTCGCCTTTTTTTGCCCAAGAATCAAGCAGATTTACTCTGGGCCCGGACTACCTGATGCTTCGTTCTGCCCCGGTTGTTCCCCTGCCGCGCCACCCTGCGGCTTCATTCCGGCTCGATCCCGCACATCCCGTACGCCCCGCTGTGCGCGACAAGCACCGCAGGCCGCACCGGCCGGCACACGGTGGAAGCACTCCGGGGATCGTCGGAGCCTATGCGGCCAAAGGGGGTAAAGGAAGAATCTCTGCCTTCTTGTCAAAGCCGGGCTGCGTGCAAGTTGCCGAAATGCTGGCTTAAACTATTAAAATCCTTTAACAGATAATCTGCCCTTTGACTTTCTGTCAGTTATTGGGTATCTTAGGGTCGATTTCACAATCTTCCGATGCCAGAACACAAGAAACGGATCTACATCGAAACCTACGGATGCCAGATGAACGTGGCTGACACGGAGGTTGTGCAGTCGCTCCTTGAGGAGGATGGGCATGAAATGTCAGATTCTATGGAGGATGCCGACGTCCTGCTCATCAACACGTGCAGCGTCCGGGAGAACGCCGAGCAGCGTGTGTACGGCCGACTGGGAGAATTCAAGCGGCTGAAATTGCAAAAACCGGGTATCGTCATCGGCCTGCTCGGCTGCATGGCCAAACGGCTCCGTTCAAAGATTCTCGGCGAACGGGCCCGGGGTGTCGGGAAGGCCGTCGATCTGATTATCGGTCCTGATGAGTACAGAAAGACCCCCGCCCTTCTTCGGGACGCATGGAATGGAGAGAAGGGAATAGCGGTCAGACTCTCCCGCGTTGAAACCTATGACGACATCACGCCGCTCCGGACTGACGGCGTTTGCGCCTGGATCTCGGTTATGCGGGGATGCGACAAGTTCTGTTCTTTCTGCGTCGTGCCCCTCACCAGGGGCCGGGAGCGGAGCCGGTCTCTTTCCGGAGTCGTCGATGGCCCGCTCGATTTTGCCGACATTCTGGAATCGGTTGCCGGTGTCGATCGGTCGATCCGCGTCCGGTTCACCACATCGCACCCGTGTGACATGTCGCTGAAACTCATCCGGACGATCGCCGGCCATTCGAATATTTGCAATTATATCCATCTGCCGGTCCAGTCCGGGCCCGACCGGATCCTACGGCTCATGAATCGGACGTACGACGAGTCCCACTACCTGCGGCTTGTCGAGTCGATCAGGGATGCCATTCCCGATGTCTGTCTGTCGACAGATTTCATTTCCGGATTTCCAACCGAAACCGAGGAGGATCACCGGCGCACCCTTGCGCTCATCGGAAAAGTTCGGTACGACGGCGCATTCATCTTCAAGTATTCCCCCAGGGAGCTCACGCCGGCGTTCCGGATGTCTGACGAGATCCCCGACGATGTCAAAGCACGAAGGATCGATGAATTGATCCGTCTTCAATCTGGGATCTCTGAAGAGAAGAACCGGCGTCTTCTGGGAGAGCGGTTCGCGGTGCTGGTCGAGGGGCCTAGCAAGAAATCTTCATCCGAGTGGCAGGGCCGGACAGATGGAAATAAAACCGTCATCTTCCCGGGTGGCCGCTTCGCCCGCGGTGAGTACGTCGTGGTTTCGATCACGCGATCGAATGCAGCGACGCTTTTTGGCGAAGTCGTGAACCCGGCGCAAGCATCGCCAATTGACGTTCCAGCGGAGATTGCGGCATGAAGCCTGCGGGTCACACCCGGGCGAGCCGATCATTCTTCCCCGCGAGATCTCTCTCCATTCTCATTCTGTTCTTGACTGTTCCCATACTGTCGCTGTGCGGACAGTTGCGAACGGATGAAGTGAAGACGTATATCTCCCTGCTCGATCGTGGACAGACAGATGAGGTTCGCAGGGCGCTCCCCGACCTCGTCACCAGGTACCCGAACACGGCGGGATTGCTCTTTTTGCAGGGACGCCTCGCCTCCGACGGCACGGAAGCCGTAAAGTTTTACCAGGGCATCGTGGACAATTTCCCGAGGAGCGAGTACGCGGACAACGCGCTCTACCGCATCTATCAGTACTACTCGGCCCTCGGCCTCTACCGTACGGCTGAAAAGAAAATGGCCCAGTTGAAGCGGGATTATCCCGGCTCTTCTTTTGTGACCGGCAAGGCGCCGGCCCTGCTTCCTGCGCGCGAGGAGGCGGCAATCAGTCTCCCCCAGAAAGAGAGGGCAATGAGCGAAACTCTCGCAACGACGGCGCCTGAATCGCGCGCGCCGGAGTCGCCGAAACCGTACACACTTCAGGTGGGCGCATTTTCCACAATGGCGAATGCGGAAAAACAGAAACTGTTTTTTGAGGAACGGGGCTACGGCTCCGAGATCACGGACAAAGTGAGAGCCGGTCGCAGCCTCCATCTAGTCTGGGTGGGAAACTTTCGAAACGCCGAAGAGGCCGCCCGCCAGGGAAAAGAGATCAAAGCAAAGTATAAGATCGATTCAATCGTGGTTGAAAAGTATTGAAGTCATGGATCGGGATCAATTTCAGGCAAAGTACGGCATCCTCGGCGAGTCGATCGAAATTCGGGAAATCGTCGACATCATCCAGCAGGTGGCTCCCACCGATCTCACGGTGCTCATCACCGGCGAGAGCGGCGTCGGGAAAGAAGTCATTGCCAAGGCCATCCACCAGGCAAGCCTCCGCGCGGAGAAGCCGATGATTTCCGTAAACGCCGGGGCGATTCCCGAAGGGATTATCGAAAGCGAGCTCTTCGGGCATGAGAAAGGCGCGTTCACCGGCGCCGGTGAAACGCGAAAGGGCTACTTCGAACTGGCGGATCACGGCACAATTTTTCTGGACGAAATCGGCGAACTCCCGATCGGAACGCAGGTCAAGTTTCTGCGCATCCTGGAAAACGGAGAATATATGCGCGTGGGATCGGCAACGCCGAGGAAGGTCGACGTGCGGGTCATCGCCGCCACAAATAAAAACCTCGAAGCCGAAGTCAATCAGGGAGAATTCCGCAGCGACCTGTTCTTCCGGCTCCGGTCGATCAATATCGGCATCCCCCCGCTCCGGGAACGCCGGGACGACATTCCTGTATTCATCGACCGGTTTGCCCGGCAGGTCGCCGAGAAAAATAAAATCACTTTTGCCGGTTTCACGCCCGAGGCAATCGACCTTTTGAAGAGCTACCGCTGGCCCGGCAATGTGCGGGAGCTGCGCAATGTCGTCGAAAGCATGCTCGTGATCGAGCGCGGAAAGCGGATCGACGCGGCGGAGGTAAGAAAATATGTAAGGGAGCTTCACGAGGACGGCCGGCACCTCCCGGTATACAGTCCAAAACCGTCCGAGCAGGCTGAAAGGGAATTGATCTACAGGGCCCTTCTTGAAATGAAGAGCGACATCATGGACATCAAGAGTATCCTGGAGCGGAACGGTCATACCGGCCCCGGCGGCTCGGGGATTGTCGAGGCGCGCGTTGATACCGATAATCAGGCTGTCGGCGAGCAATTCATACCGCTCGACGAGATGGAGAAGCGGATGATCATCCAGGCGCTCGACCGCTTTAATGGAAACAGACGGCTGGCGGCCGAGGGCCTGAATATCAGCGAGCGAACGTTGTACCGCAAAATTAAACAGTACGGATTGGAGTGAGTGCGGAACATGTCCCGGCCCGGTATGATCTGCATCCTTGCGGCGGTTTCCGTCGTCCCGGGCTGTCTCTATTCGTTCAAGGGATCATCGGTTCCCTCTTCGACGATCAGAGCGGATCGGGGGAGCCGGGCCTGAGAGAGCTGATGACAAATAAGTTGATCGAGCGCTTCAAGCAGGACAATAGCCTCGGGGTGACGGACAAACCGCATGCCGACTCGTACATCGAGGGTACGATCGCCTCGTTAACCGATCAACCTCTCGTGGTCACAACCGGGGAAGCGGTCACGAAACGGCATGTTACGATCAGCACGACCGTTTCATTTGAGGACATCAAACTGAAGAAAAAAGTGTTCGAGAAACAATTTTCCAACTGGGGTGATTATGAGGTAAGTGGCGGGCCCGCACAGCGGCAAGTCGCCATCAATGCTGCAGTGGATAAGCTGTCGGAAGACATCCTGAACGAGACCGTTTCGGGGTGGTAGTCAACTGAATTTTCATTTCTAAGCTGCCTCTATGCAGGACATTATCATAGCCACATACTTTATCTCCCTGACGATTCTCTTTCTCTTCGGATCGAGCGGATTCGTGATGATCTTCTACTACTTGAAGCATCGCGACAAGAAGGTCGAACGCACGGAACTCCTGGAGGAATTCCCTCCGGTGACCATTCAGCTTCCGCTCTTCAATGAGTACTATGTCGCGGCCCGGCTGATCGATGCCGCCTGCCGGATCGATTACCCCAGGGAACAGCTCGAAATTCAGATCCTCGACGATTCAACGGACGAGACAAGCGATGTTGTCGCCGAGCGGGTCGCCTATTATATCCGCCAGGGTTTCGACCTCAAGCATCTCAGGCGCAATTCCCGCGCGGGTTACAAGGCAGGGGCACTGAAGGAGGGGTTGAAGACGGCGCGCGGGGAATTCATCGCGATGTTCGACGCCGACTTTCTGCCCCAGCCGAGTTTTCTAAAGCTTACGCTCCCCTATTTCTACCTCGACAAAAAGGTCGGCCTCGTCCAGACAAGATGGGAGCATCTCAACCGGGATTACTCGTTTTTAACAAGAGTGCAGGCAATGGCTCTCGACGGGCATTTCGTTATAGAACAAAATGTGCGCAATAAGGCGGGCTTCTTCATTAATTTCAACGGGACGGGAGGAATCTGGAGGAAGGATTGTATTTTCGACTCGGGCAACTGGGAAGCCGACACGCTGACGGAGGACCTCGACCTGAGTTACCGCGCGCAATTACGGGGATGGAGATTCAAGTTTCTGAACGATGTGACGTCGCCCGCTGAATGTGCCATTGAAACGGCCCGCAAGATCCTTCCCCAGGTCTGGAAATCCCGACTGCCGTTCGAAAAGAAGGTCCACGCCACCTTCCACCTGAGCAACAACATCGTCTTCCCCTTCATCCTCGTGGCCGGCATCCTGAACGTTCCGCTTGTTTTTATAAAGCATCAGGGCGGATACGAACTCTACTTCACGATGATGGCAATATTCGTGTTTGCATTTCTGGGATCGTTTTTCTTCTACCTCTATTCTCAGAAGGATGTCTATCAGGACTGGCAGAAGCGAATGCTGCTCTTTCCGCTGTTCATGGCCGGGAGCATGGGATTTGCGGTGAACAATACCAAAGCGGTCCTGGAAGGTCTGTTCAGGAGACCTTCGGAATTCATCCGGACTCCCAAATACTCGGTCGTCGACAAGAAAGACCGATGGCTGGACAAGAAATACGCAATGATGAAAGTGAATTATACGGTGGTCATCGAGTTTCTGCTCGCCCTCTACTGTTTATTCGGCGTGTGCGCCTCGATTTACTACCTCGAGCTGGCCGCAGTGCCGTTCCAGCTCTTATTTTCGATGGGTTTCGGACTCGTCGCCTGGTTGTCGATCAGGCACGCCTGGCTCGCCCGAAAACTCGCGGCGGCGAGTGAGGAACCGGTGATCGAGCCTGTCCCGACCCCGGCCGCGCCCTGAGGCGACTTTCTCTTCACCGCTTGAGCAGGCATCCATGAACCTCGAACAGATCGTTCTCCGCGTCTCGCGCCATTCGCATTCACCTCTTTTCGCGCGTCTCGCGAACGAGTATCTAAACTCGGGCCGCCTCTCCGAGGCCCTGGAACTCTGTGAGTCAGGGCTTCGCGAGCACCCGGCCTATACGACCGGACGCCTCATCCTTGCAAAATGCCGTGCCGCCGAGAGCAGGTATCGGGAAGCGCTCGATATCCTGCGGACCTCATCGGAATGGATCCCCGACTCGCCGATCCTGCTCGCATTGCAGGGGGAATGGGAAGAACTCGCTGCCGCCACTCCCGGCCCGGCCGAAGCTCCTGCCGAGGCCCCGGCTGTCGGGATTCCTGCCCCGGGCGAGGCTCCGGCTGCCGTGACTCCCGCCTCGGACGAGGCCCCGGTCCGGATCAACCGGGAAATTTCCGAGCCTCCACCCCCCTCATCCCGGGGTGCGGGATCATCCCGCCGAGCGGGATCATCCCCTGTCATCTCTTCCGATTCCACTCAAACGAGCAGGTCGGCGGAAGCGCCTCCACCCGAAGAGCTGGCATCGAAGGAACGATTGACTCCAGTTGTGGAAGGAACCGCGGGAAGCCCGCCCATCCGCCGTGCGGAAATCGTAGCCAGCGGGATCCTTGGAACGGTCCCGTCTCCGGTGGTCAAGGGCTCAGGGCGTCCGGGTGAGGAAGGGAGAATTGTCAGCAAGACGCTCGCTGAAATCTATGCCACCCAGGGTGCCTACGGAGAGGCAATTTTGACTTATCGTTTATTGAAGCAGATCAGGCCCGAGCTCGTTACGCAGATCGACCTGCGGATCGGCGAACTCGAGGGGCTGTCACAGGTGAAACCGCCCCAGAGAGGATAGGCCGGGGAGCATAGACCAGGCAGGATGGACTAGAGAGGTTTGACCGGAGAGGCTGTAATCAAAAAAGTCCCGCTTGTCCCGGGTGCGGAACGGAGGGGGACTTTTTCTGAAACGCTTCGGCTCTTACTTCAGGGAGGAAACAAACTTCATCAGACGGGACTTCTTGTTTGCGGCGTTGTTCCGGTG